>CBDLTN010000026.1:0-20505 GCA_965306065.1 uncultured Sulfurospirillum sp.
TAATATCTGCCTTAATTAAAAATTAAAGAAACCCAAAAATATAAACAGATTTTTTTCGCAAGCATTTCTCGACAATGTCGAAGCTTCAGTGAGAGGAATTTTTGATGGGCTTCGCCCATTAAAAAGGAAATAAAATGATGAATTTTAAAAATATTGCAGTTATTGCACACGTTGATCATGGTAAAACTACATTGGTAGATGAGTTACTAAAACAATCTGGTACATTTGATGCTCATACTCAAACTGAAGAGCGTATGATGGACAGTAATGATTTAGAGAAAGAAAGAGGAATTACAATTCTTTCTAAAAATACAGCTATTAACTATAAAGACACAAAAATCAATATTATAGATACTCCAGGTCACGCCGATTTTGGTGGTGAAGTTGAGCGTGTACTAAAAATGGTTGATGGTGTTTTACTTTTAGTAGATGCTTATGAAGGTGTTATGCCTCAAACTAAGTTTGTTGTGAAAAAAGCACTATCTCTTGGTCTTCGTCCAATTGTTGTTATAAACAAAATAGACAAAGATTCAGCTGATCCTGAGAGAGTTATAGATGAGCTTTTTGACCTTTTTGTTGCTCTTGATGCAAATGACGAGCAGTTAGAATTCCCTGTAGTATATGCTGCAGCTCGTGATGGTTATGCAAAATATGAGATGGAAGATGCAAACGAAAACTTAGTACCTCTTTTTGAAACAATCTTAAAACATGTTCCTAGCCCAACAGGTTCTGCTGATAATTCACTTCAACTTCAAGTTTTTACACTAGATTACGATAACTATGTAGGAAAAATAGGAGTTGCTAGAATCTTTAATGGAAAGGTACAAAAAAACCAAAATGTTATGCTTGCTAAAGCAGATGGAGAACAACTAAAAGGTCGTATCTCTAAGCTTATTGGTTTTAGAGGACTTGATAGAGTAGATATCGATGAAGCTGAGAGTGGAGATATCGTGGCGATTGCTGGATTTGAAACACTTGATGTTGGAGATAGTGTTGTTGATCCTGTTAACCCTATGCCTCTTGATCCATTGCATATTGAAGAGCCTACACTTTCTGTTGTGTTTGCAGTAAATGACTCTCCATTAGCAGGACTTGAAGGAAAGTATGTAACATCAAACAAAATAGATGAGCGTCTTGAAGCCGAAATGAAAACAAATATCGCAATGAGATATGATAATGTAGGTGAAGGTAAATTTAAAGTAAGTGGTCGTGGTGAACTTCAAATTACAATTCTTGCTGAGAATATGAGACGTGAAGGTTTCGAATTTTCTCTTGGTCGTCCAGAAGTTATCATCAAAGAAGAAAATGGTGTTAAGATGGAGCCATATGAGCACTTAGTTGTAGATGTTCCTGATGAGTTTACTGGAGCAGTTATCGAAAAACTTGGAAAGAAAAAAGCTCAAATGACAACTATGAATCCAACTGGTGATGGACAAACTCGTATAGAGTTTGAAATTCCAGCTCGTGGACTTATTGGTTTTCGTGGAGACTTTTTAACAGATACAAAAGGTGAGGGTGTTATGAACCACTCATTTTTAGATTTTAGACCTCATAGTGGTGGTGTTGAGAGCCGTAAAAATGGAGCTTTAATCTCTATGGAAGATGGAACAGCTCTTGGTTATTCACTGTTTAATCTACAAGATAGAGGAAGTCTTTTTGTAGAACCACAAGCAAAAGTTTATGTAGGTATGATTATTGGAGAGCACGCAAGACCAAATGATTTGGATGTTAACCCTATAAAAGGTAAGCAGTTGAGTAACGTTAGAAGTAGTGGTGCAGATGAAGCAATTAAACTTGTTCCGCCTCGTGAACTTACACTAGAACTTGCTCTAGAGTGGATAGAAAATGATGAGTTAGTTGAAGTAACTCCTGTTGGAATCCGTGTTAGAAAACGTGAATTAGATGCTACTAAAAGAAAAAGAGCAACTAAAAAAGAGAAAAACGCTTAAAATTTTTTAAAAAGTCTTTACATGTAAACCTTTACATGTAAAGACTTTGAATCTTCAAATAAATAGTATATAATTCTTCTTAAAAAGGTATACTATGAACTCTTTGCTTATTGTACTTGTCATTATTGCTTCCGTTTTAATTTTATTATATAACTTTCTAATATCCAAGAAAAATCAAGTTGAAAATATATATGCAAGTGTTGACACACTTCTAAAAAAGAGATTTGATTTGATCCCTTCTTTAGTTGCAACAGTTCAAGAAGCTATGAAGCATGAAAAATCTACTCTTGAAGAGATAACAGCATTAAGAGCGAATGCAATGAAACCAAATATTAATAGCGATGATATGGTCAGATTTGATAAAAAATTAAGCTCACTTCTTGGATCTATCATGGTTGCTGTTGAAGACTATCCTGAATTAAAAGCAAATGAAAATACTTTGAATTTGCAGCACTCTTTAAATGAAGTGGAAGAACAACTATCAGCAGCAAGAAGAGCTTATAATCAGAGTGTAACAGATTATAACAACGCTATTGAAATGTTCCCAACAAATATGATGGCAAACTATATGAATTACAAAAGAAAACAAGTTTTTAGTATCAATGAAAGCGAAAGAAAAAATCCTGATGTCAAAGAGCTTTTTGGTAAAAAATGAAAAAATTATCTGAGTTACAAGATTTTTTTTATGAGAACATCTATCCAGATTTAGAATTTTTAGAGCTAAAAAGGATAGAGATATATACTTATTTAAAAAAAGTTGCCATTTCTCTTTTTGTTATAACATGTATAGTTTTTTATAGCCTTTTAGAGATAATTCCAAACACTTTTGATCTACTCATCATCTGTTTGATTGGCTCAGTAGGTATTTTTACTTTTATATATAAGATGAAAGTGAGCGGATACTCTTCTTTGTTTAAAGACCAAGTAATTGAAGAATTAGTGAAGTTTGTAAGCGATTCACTAAGATACAATAAAACGAGCATGATTAGCGAACATGAGTATAGACTAAGCTCTCTTTTCCCACAAAGTGTTGATAGATATAGTGGCGATGATTTAGTCGTAGGAAAAGTAGATGGTGTAGATATACGTTTTTCTGAAGTGCACTCAGAAGTTAAAAAAAAGGGAAATAAAGGAAAAACTTATTGGCAAACTATTTTTAGAGGCCTTTTTTTTGTAGCAGATTTTAACAAACATTTTCAAGGAAAAACTTTAGTTTTACCAGATAAAAGTGAAAAACTTTTTGGCTCATTTTCTCATTTTTTTCAATCTTTTAGCTCACGAGGAGAACTTGTAAAGATGGATAATCCCGAGTTTGAAAAAGAGTTTGTTGTCTACTCTGATGATCAGATAGAAGCAAGGTACATACTTTCTCACTCCCTAATGGCATCAATCTTAGAGTATAGAAAACTCATTGGTTCTAATATCTTTATCAGCTTTGTTGGTTCTAATATATATATCGCTATTAGATTTAAGCAGAGACTTTTTGAGCCAAAAATATATAAAAAAGTGACTAGTTTTGACGAAGTAAAGTTCTATTTTGAAATTCTTAGTCTTACAACTGATATAGTAAAACATCTAAATTTAGATAAAAAACTTTGGTCTAAAAGGTAAAATATCTTTTCGTTTACTAAAAGATAGTATACTATCGCTGTTAAAAAGGAGTAAAGTTGAATAAAATTTTGAAAATTTCAGCAATAGTAGTTCTATTAGTTGCAATTACTTATATTATAGTAGGAACATTTTTTGTAAAAAGTAACAAGACAAATACTAATTTTGGTGGATTTGGTAAAATGGTTGCACCAGGTGGAAAGACAAGTACAGTAAGTAGTGATAAACTTGAAGTAAGTATAGATAAAATCTTGATAAATATGCATTCTGGTAGTTATAAATACATGAAAGCAGATATGGCTTTTAAAATGACTGATGCACAAAGTAAAGAAGCATTAGTAAAAAATATGCCATATATAAGAGATACAATTTTACGTTTCTCATCAAATCAAGATAGTAATCTCCTAGCAACAAGTGCAGGAAAACAACAATACAAAGAAGACTTAAAAGAGCTTATATATGAATCTTATGGACTTTTGATAGACAATATTTATTTTAGAGATTTTGTTTTGGCAAAATAAATTATATTTATTTGTAATACTAAAATTGTTTTATAGGTTTAACTTTAAATAGAGCAATAAAAGAGATAAGTGCCATAAAAGAAGCGTATAGATATAGATAGTCCCCATAAAAATATCCTGCACATAAAGCACCTACAAATCCCCCTAAACCAAAAGAAAAACCATAATAAAACTGTGCTGCTAGTTTTCTATTTTGGTAAGCTAAGTATAAAAAGCTAATAGCTACAGTGTGATGTAAGGCAAAAGATATAGCGTGAAAAGATTGAGATATAAAAGATATACTAAGTGACTCAGGAAATAAAAAAAGTAAAAGCCATCTGATTATAGTAACAAATACAGAAAATTTCAAAATTTTTAATAGATTTAGCTTTAATAGAGGTGCTTGAAAGTAGAAAAATATTATTTCGCAAATAACTCCAAATGCCCATAAGTAACTTACCATCTCTAAACTAATACCACGTTCTGTTTCATAAATAGTAAAAAAATTATAAAATGTTCCAAAACTAATTTGCATAAAAAATAGACTTACCCATAGAAATCCAACTTTTTTAAGTTCAAATTTCTCTTCATTTTCATTTTTTTCACTATGTTTGAAGTGTTCATTTTTATATGTAATAGCAAGTCCAAAAAGAAGCATAACAACAACAAAAAAGAAGTAAAAATTAAGACCAATTATATAGTTTTCTAATTCTCTTGCAAGAACAATTCCTAAAATCATAAAACCAAGCGAACCATATAATCTTGACCTTCCAAACTTCTTTTTTCCTAAATGCTCCATTGCGTAAGTTTCTATATAAGGAAGTACTAATCCAGCAGCAGCACCTATAATTAGGTTAGGAATCATAAAAAGATAGAAATTTTCTATTGTAAAGTAAAAACATATAGCACCTATAAATATGGATATTAAGGCTATGTGAAAAACTTTTTTCGTTAATTCTATATGTTTTAGAAAAAGAAAAGGCACTATGAAACGCATAAGAGGAGCAAGTGCAAAAACAATTCCTATTTGCATAGTGCTATAACCAATCATCTGCAGTATTTTAGGCATAAATATAACATATATTGCAGTTACGCTAAAGTATGAAAAAAAGAAAGCGGATATTTTAAAAAAGGTCAATTTAGTCTTCTACTTGAATTAGCATAGTTCCTGAAATAAGATCATGTAAGGTCTTTTTATCTTTTCTTAAAATTGCTAAGATAAGACCTGCAACTAGTAAAATTGAGATTGCAAATGCAAAATATCTAACTATTAGTTGGAAAATAGTGGGACGTTTTAAATTAGTGTCTACAAGTTTTATACTATATGCTTTATATCCTGGTGTTTGGGATTTAAAAAACCAAAAACCAATAATAAGTAAAAAGTGAGGTACAAATATACATATCCAGCCTAGAGCCATATGTTCTGCAAACTCTTCTCGAGAGCCCATTATAAGATAAAAAACTATATACATTAGAGGCATAAGAAGCATAAAAGTATCAGTTATGAATGCTTTTACTCTGTTAACTGGAGGAGCGATAGTAAAAGAGGGGATTTTTACTTCTTTTTCTTTAATAGTAGTAGTTTTACCCTGTTTTATATCTCTCCATCTAGCCACAGTATTTAATTTCCTCTGCTTCCAGGTTTAAAAGCTTTGCTTCCATTTATACATAAAGGACAATCGCTTTCATCATAAATATCAAATTCAAAATCTCCAAGAGCAAAAAATGGAACATCATTTGGAAGTTTACATGTGGGTTTAGCCTCATTATTGCTTCCTTCTCTTTTACAAAAACCACGGTTTGCAAGAGCAGCAAATGCAACTACGTTTCCACCTTGTTTTTCAACTTCACGAGCAGCTTCTAAAACTGAACCACCTGTAGTAATAATATCTTCACACATAAGGACTTTTTCATCTTTTTTTACTTCAAAACCACGTCTTATAGTCATTACTTTTTCTACTCTCTCAGCAAAAATAAATCTTACTCCAAGAGCACGAGCTAATTCGTATCCAGCAAGAAGACCACCAAGAGCAGGAGCACAGACAGTATCAACTTTAATACCACTTTTTTTAATCATATCAGCTAAGTTTTTTGCCAAAAGCTCAGATGTTTTTGGATCTTCCAAAACTTTTGCACTTTGAAGGTAAAACTGTGAATGTTTACCACTACTAAGTAGAAAATGTCCCTCTAGATATGCACCGGCATCTCTATAAATTTGTTCTAAATTCATTATATTTTTAATAACTCAGCTTCTTTAGCTTTTACTAGAGTTTCTATATTGGCTACAGCACTATCAGTTATTTTTTGTACTTCATCATGCGCTTTTTTTGACTCATCTTCTGTTATTTCTTTTGCTTTTTCAAGCTTTTTGATTTTATCATTAGCATCTTTTCTAATATTTCTCATAGAAATTTTTGATTTTTCGCCCATAACTTTTGCTTGTTTAGCATTTTCACCTCTTTGTTCAGTTGTCATAGGTGGAAAATATAGTTGTATTGACTCTCCGTTATTATTTGGATTAACTCCTATATTTGCTTCTCCAATCGCTCTTTCAACATCTTTAAGAAGATTCTTCTCCCATGGAGATACGTTGATAGTTGTAGCATCACTTGCTAATACTGTTGCTACTTGATTTAGTGCAGTTGGAGTTCCATAGTAGTCAACTTTTACATTATCTAAAACAGAGACTGATACTGCTCCACTTCTAATTGTTAAGAAATCTCTTTTTAGAGAATCTAGTGTTTTTTCTACATGTTCTTGTTGGTCAAGATAAATCTCATCTAGTTCCATATTTGTCCTTTATTAGTAGTTTTGTTGATATTTTATTTCCCACACTTATTACAATACGGGATCTTTTATTTATCAGTTTTTTATTTAATTTTAAGTCGAAATTACCATCGTTTAGTTTAGTTTGTAACCAACCATGACCAGTTACATATACACCACCATTTTTTGATTTTTCATCTGTCTTTACATGTAAAGATTTTAGAATTGAGTTTTCAGGAAAAATTGTAGGTTTTTCCCACTTTGCATTTAATGCTTTATATCTAAGATATAACTTTAAATTACTTTTTCCCACAAGAGCAGTTCTATCCAAATCATAAACATCACTAAAATCTGATATTGCGCCCATATTTTGGTTTATTATTGCATCGAACTCATAAGATTTTGAAATTGCTTTAACTCTTGGGCTATATTCACCATAAGGATAAGTGAAAAATTTTGGTTTAAGATTTAACTTTTTTTCAAAAAGTGCTAAGCCTTTCTCAAAATCCTCTTTTATCTCTTCATCACTTAAATGAGTCATATGTTTATGCCCATAAGAGTGAAATTCTAAACTTCCATATTTTGAAATCTCTTTTAATTGTTCCCATGTTGTATAGTCTGGATATTTTTTTTCTACAGCTTCAACAGGTATAAAAAGTGAAAATGGATAATTGAATTCTTTAAAAACTTTTAATCCATTTGTATAAAAGCTTTTATAACTGTCATCTATAGTTAAGACTATCCAATTATCAGGGATATTTTTTTTCTCTTTTATTGAGTTAACTAATAGTTCTAAAGGGATTACTTTATATCCATTTGATTTAAAATATTCAAAGTTTTTTCTAAGTTCTTCTATAGTTGTATTTGTTGATGGGTATCTACTATCACCAAATCTATGATAAACGAACATATGGGCATCAGCCCATAAAGTTACCGCAATTAGAAGCGATAGTAGAATAGGTTTCATAATCTTTTAATTAGTTTTAGGAGCAGTTGGTGCATTTGGAGCTTTTGGAAACTCTTCAGATGCAGGAACTACACTTTTTTCTATTTTAATATCTTCAGCAATAGATACATTTTTTTCTTGGTTGTAAAAATATCCCAATGCTAAAGTGTTTGTTATAAAGACAAGTCCCATTACAAAAGTAAATTTTGCCATAAATCCAGCTGGACCTTTTGCTCCGAATAGCGATTCGTTGCTGCCACTATAAGCACCTAAACCTATAGATGAACTTTTTTGTAAAAGTACTGCAATAGTCAAGATAGCAGTCAGTATAAATTGTGAGACCAATAAAATTCCGGTCATTCTCAATGTCCTTTTAGTAAATTTTTAGTATAATCCACGCATTATACCCAAAAATATTAAAAAATAGGTAAAAAGAAAAGATATTGAAGCATATTAAAGAGTTTTCCAAACAAGCCAATAATTATGATGCGAATACAACCATACAAAAGCAAGTAGCGAATTATCTGCTTTCAAAAGTTACAAATAAACCTAAAAAAATTTTAGACTTAGGTTGTGGTACTGGTGATATAAACAAAAAAATTAGCTGGAAATATGACAAATTTATTGGAGTAGATAGTGCACAAGGTATGTGTGAAAAACATCCTCAAAACTTCATAACATCAGTAATTAATAGTAATTTTGAAGATAAAAATTTTCAAAAAGAAATTTGTAATGAAGCCCCTTTTGATTTAATCATATCTTCTTCAGCTTTACAATGGGCAAATGATATTGAGGAACTTATAAAATTTACATCCAAAATAAGTAAAAATATTGCATTCTCCGTTTTTACATGTAATACCTTTAAAGATATATATAATGTAAGTGGATTAGTTACTTTTTTGCCAAATGCAAAAGAGTTAGTAACAATAATAAAAAAATATTTTGATATAGAATATGAAATTAAAAGATATAGATTAGAATTTGAAGATAATATATCAAAATTTAGATATATCAAAAAGAGTGGTGTGAGTGGAGGGGAGAAAAAACTCACTGTAAAACAGACAAAAAAACTAATAAAAAATTATCCGCACAGCTATTTGGAATTTGAAGTTCTCTTTATTTATAACTAAATATAATCCTTATTATAAGTCGGTAAATAATAATTTACCTTTAAATTCATAAAATTACAATTTTTAAAAAACTTACCCAAAACGCCTTTATATAAGTAAAAATAACTATAATTATAAGTATAAATTTTAATTCTAGATAATAATTACTTATAAAAAGTATAATTCTTAAAGTGAAAAATTAGTTGTTTAAGTAAAATTTTGTGCTTTTTTGATAAAAAAAGTATAATAAAAGTAAAATTTAATGAACTTTTTAAGCAGTTTTAAAAAAAAATTTTCTTTTTGTAAAAAAAAATAAAGCCCAAGATTTAGGGCTTCACTTCAAAATGATATAAGATATTCTTTTAAGTGCATTTTTTTCTAAGTTCGATGTAAGGATATATACCTACAATAGTATCTACAAATAGACGTTAAAGTTGAATAATTTCTATTAAAGCTTAAAACTTAAAACAACTAGAAGGAGAAGCAATGACAGTTGAGATCTCACGTAGGAGATTTCTTCAAGGTAGTGTTGCACTAACAGTTGCAGGTGGAGTCAGTATGAGCCCATCAGCAATTATGGCAAGTGCAAAAGCAGCTACTAAGCCAGAAGATATTGGTAAAACGAAGAAAATAGCTACACTGTGTGAAATGTGTGTGAATAAATGTGCGGCATTTGCGTATGTAAAGAATGGTATTATAACGAAATTGGATCCAAATCCTTATTTCCCAAAATCAAGAAATATGTTATGTCCTAGAGGAAACTCAGGTATTTCAGCAATTTATGATGAAGATCGTTTAAAGTATCCACTTATAAGAGATGGAGAAAAAGGTAGCGGTAAATTCAAACGTGTAAGTTGGGATGAAGCATATTCATATATTAATGAAAAATTGACAAAAATTATAGACGAAGAGAAAGATAACCGCTCAACTGTAGCATTTAGTGCAGGTGAAGGTATGGGTGAACATACATTTAAAAACTTTTATACAGGTTTTGGTTCTGCTCACTTTTTGAATCATGCTAGTCTTTGTCTTGCTACTACAGTTTCTGGGTATTCATTAACAATAGGTGGATACGGACAAGCAGATCTTGAAAATGCAGACTACGTTATTATGGCTGGAGCAAATCGTGCAGAAGCTATAGTTACTCCTGATACAATGGACTTTTTCAAAAGAACAACAGGACGTGGAGCGAAACTAATAACAGTTGATCCTAGATTTACAAACACTGCAGCTAAAAGTGATAAGTGGCTTGGTGTTAATGTAGGAACTGACTTAGCATTTGTTTTAGCTTTAACTTATGTAGTAATTAAAGAAGAACTTTATAATAAAGATTTTGTTGAGAATCATTTTAACGATTTTGAATCATATAAAAAACATGTACTTGAGAATGAATATACTCCTGCTTGGGCAGAAAAAATCACAGGTATAAAATCAGAAGATATTTATGAAGTTGCTAGAGACTTTATGGCTCATGCACCTAGAGCTGTTTACTATCAAGGTCGTAGAACGACTTGGAGTAAAAATGATTTTCAACTAAGACGTGCACAAGCAATATTCTCAGCACTTGGTGGTGGAGTAGATGTTAAAGGTGGAATCTGTTTTGGTAAAAAGATACCTATGGAGGGACATGAAGTTCCAGCACCAATATATGACCAAGCTGAACCAAGAATAGATTCAAAAGAAGCTGCTGTTGTTGGTGGAAGTGGTTCATGGGTTGGTTTTAGAAATATGGTTTTAGAAGATAGAAATCCATATCCAATTAGAGCTCTTTTTAACTACAAACATAATCCAATGGCAAATATGCCAAACAGTGCAAAAACTGAAGCATTTTTGAAAAAACTTGACTTAGTAGTTACGATTGACACTATGCCAAGTGATACAGTGATGTTAAGTGATGTAATACTTCCAGAATGTACTTACCTTGAGAGAACAGATCCTGCTAAAGTATATGGTGGAATTGAACCAGCTATAGTTCAAAGAAATAAAGCTGTTGACCCACTTTTTGAAAGCAAACCTGTTATTGAAATCATGAGAGGCTTAAGTGCTAAAGTTTCAAAACCATTGTTTGATATAACTAAAAAGTATGATGAAGAAGTACAAGATATGATCGAAGAAGATGGTGAAGAGACTGTTTATGAAGATGAATTCAATCTAACTAAAGCTTTTGAAGAATCTCAAGAAACACTAAATCACCACTCTGTTGCAAATCATCCCGGAGCTGCTGAGTCTTTAGATGAAAAAGGTGTTTTTTATCCAAATATGGATAAATGGTTCAAAAAACTTAATGTAAATGAGTACCAGTACTATCCAGAAAATAAAAAATACTACTCTGTTATGAATAAGAAATTTAAAACTCCTTCAGGGAAAATAGAGTGTAATTTAACTTCTTTGACAAATCGTGGTATTGATGCAATGCCAACATGGAAAGAAGAGTACGAGATGACTATTCCTGATGGACAGTTTAGATTTATCACTGGCCGTCATGCACAGTTTACGCAATCTAGTTCTTCAAATAACAAACAACTTTTAGATTTAGTTCCAACTAATTATATTTGGATAAACAAAAGAGTTGCTAGCAGAATGGGAATAAAATTTGGAGATGTTATAGAGGTAGCAAGTAAAGTTGGTAAAACAACGATCAAGGCATATCCAACAGAAAAAATTGGTTTAGATACTGTATTCTTTATTCATGGATTTGGTAATAAATCTCCAGAATTAACACTTGCAAGTGGTAATGGTGGAAATGATGCCAATATCATAGAAGACTCAATAGAGCCAATGCATGGTGCAACATGTCTTCACGATACAATCGTAGAAATTAGAAAGGTTTAATAATGGCACGTTATGGAATGGCATTAGACTATAAAAGCTGTATAAACTGTCGTGCGTGTGAAAGTGCATGTAAGGCAGAAAATGGAATTCTACCAGGTCGTGATAACTATAGAATCTGGGTAGGACAAAAAGAAGCAGAGGGAGAGTTTCCTAATATCTCAATTGCATCATTGACTTATCACCCAAGTCAATGTCAACACTGTGATAATGCTCCTTGTCAACAAGTATGTCCAACAAATGCGACTTATTATGATGATAATGGGGTAGTTAGAGTTAACCCTGAACAGTGTATTTTATGTACATATTGTATTAACGCATGTCCTTATGATGCAAGATATGTTGATGATAGAACAGTTACTGTTGATAAGTGTAACTTCTGTTCAGACACAAGACTGGCAAATGGTGAGACAACTACATCTTGTCAAGCTACATGTCCTACTAAAGTTAGAACTTTTGGTGATTTAGATGACCCTAATAGTGATCTTTCGCAACTTTTAGAGAAGCGTGAGTATAAACAAGTCAAAGAGCACCTTGGTACTAAACCAAAACTGTTCTATCTACTGTAAGGGAGTATATTATGAACGAATTTTCTATTAAAAATTTAATAACATTTAACAAAACTCCACTAAACCTTTTAGTGGCTGTTTCAACAGTAGTTTTGCTAGGAGCATTTTTAGCGGGAGCAGCGTATTTTCTTATGCATGGTCACCACGCTTTTAATGTAACAAGACAACATCCATGGGGACTTTTGATTGCTATGTATGTATTTTTTGTTGTATCAAGTACAGGGCTTTGTATAATTTCATCAATTGGACACGTATTTGGAGTAAAAGAGTTTCAACAAATAGGTAAACGTGCAATTGCAGGAGCAATAATAACTTTACTTTCAGGTTTTGCAGTTATTGCTTTAGAAGTTGGACATCCTATAAGAATGTTGATTTATAATGTATTGACTCCAGGTCTTACATCAGCAATTTGGTGGATGGGAACACTTTATGGAATATATCTTGTATTTATTACTATAGAGTTTTTCTTTTTAACAATAAAAGTAGATCATAAGTGGTCAAAAATATTTGGTATAGGTGGACTTTTAGCAGGTCTTGCAGCACACTCTAATCTAGGAGCTGTTTTTGGATTTTTGATTTCTCGTCCAACTGCAAATGGTGTATTTTATCCTGTGTATTTTATCCTTTCAGCTATGATTACAGGTTGTTATCTTATATATTTAATCTATGGATTTAAGTATAGAAACAATTACCCAGAAACACTAAAACCAATGCTTTTAAAGTTAAATAAAATTTTAGGTATGTTACTAGGAATTCTAATATTTTTTGAAGCATGGAAGATAATTACAGCACTTTACGGAACAATGCCAGAGCGTGCAGAAACTATTCTTTATGCTATTAGTAGTCCTAACTTTATAGTTGGAGAGGTTATTTTAGGAATGTTAATTCCTTTCTTTATTATTCTTATAACAAATGGTAAAGCAATCAAGCCTATGGTTTATGCTTCATTAACAGGAATGATAGGTATATTCTTTATGAGATATGATTTGGTTCATGATACATTAGTATATCCTATGACAATGTTAAAAAGAACTGAATATCAATTACCTCCAACAATGTTGCAATACTTTCCATCACCAACAGAGATGGCTATAGGATTTGGTGGTATTGGTATTACTATATTTTTACTTTATGTAGCAGAAAAAGTTTTCAATTTAGATCCAGATCCAGAGCATTAATAAATAAACACACACCGGGCATCAGCAATGGTGCCTAAATCTTTAAAAAAGGGAGTTTATATGAAATTCAAATTACTAGGAGCACTAGCGGTTAGTGCAGCACTATTGTTTACAGGTTGTGCAACAAATGAGGCGGCAGCACCTGGAGCTAAGAAGCAATTAACTGCACCAACAGCAAAAGTTGCTAAGCTAATTAAAAAGTTCAATCTTGAGGTTGTAAATTATGAATACACAAAAAAAGCTATAGGGAATGGAACAAGAAAAGGTGCAAAAGCACTTTTAATTGATGCAAGACCAGCAAAGATGTATATGAAATCAACAATACCATCAAGTTTAAATATTCCAGATACTGCATTTGATAAATATGTAGGTCAATTAGATAAAGTAGCTAAAGATAGAGAGATTTTAGTATATTGTGGTGGATGGCATTGTGGGAAAAGTCCTAAAGTAGCGGGAATGTTAAAGAAAAAAGGTTTTACAAATGTAAAACTTTACCAAGCAGGAGAGCCTGAGTGGAAAAAGAAGAACTATATTGAAGTAGGAACTCCAGTAGTAGCTGCGGCATATAAGAAAAATACAGCCGTAATTATTGATGCAAGACCATACAAAAAATATCTTGGTTCAACAATTCCAAGTTCAGTAGGTATTCCTGATACTAAAGTAGATGGACTTGTAGGAAAATTTCCTGCAGATAAATCAATGAAAATAATTACTTATTGTGGTGGATACCATTGTGGAAAATCACATGTAGTAGCAAGAAAGCTTTTATCTCTAGGATACACAAATGTAGCTGTATACGCAGGTGGAATGCCAGCATGGAAAAAAGCAGGTAAAGCAACAACAGGCGGAGCAAAAAAAGCACCAGCTAAAGCTGAAGCACCAAAGTCTGCTAAGATGGTAGCAGGAATCAAACTAGGTGAAGATGAAGGTACAGTAGATGGAGAGTGGTTCAAAGCAAATCTAGGAAAATTACCAAATGTACAAATTGTAGATGTAAGAAGTCCAGATGAGTTTAAAGTAGGAGCACTTCCAGGAGCAATTAATATTGAAGCTGGAAAATTAAAAGCAGCAGAATTTGTAGCTAAACTACCTAAAGATAAAACAGTAGTATTTAACTGTTCTGCTGGAGCAAGAAGTATGGAAGCTTGGGATAAAGCTATGGAAGGAAAAGCTGACATGACAAAAGTTTATTACTTCGATGCAAATATAGATTGTTCAGCTGGAAAATGTAAAATTGAAGTAAATGAGCCATTAGGTTAATTTGCTCATCTACATGTAAAGGATAAAACCTTTACATGTAGAAAAGTGTCCAAATTTATAAAGGAGAAGAAAAATGAAAAAACTATTAACACTGGTATTTGCAGTAGTAGTTGGTTTGAGTTTTGTAAGTACTGCGTCATTTGCAGGAGCTGCAAAAGGTCAAAAGTTATTCATCAAAAAGATGAAGAAACCTTGTGGCTTTAGCGGTGGAGTAATGGCAAAGAAGCATACTCAAGGTGAATGGAAAGCTATCCAAGATGCTGGAAAGCTAAATGATGAATTGATTTCATTTTGCCCAAAAGCAAAACCACTAAAAGCAAAATACGTATCTCACGTATATGACTTTTTATATAACTATGCTAGCGATAGCGGTAATGTGCCATCTTGATAACTCTATAGGCAACAGGTTGTTGCTCACATAATAGTAGTTTTTATACACTAACCAAAAATAAATGAGGGGGTTTTTCCTCCTCTTTTTTATCTTCATACAATATACCTTTTAAAAAACCACAAATGATATAAAATTGCCACATAATAACGTTATTATATTTATAGTATAAACTACAAAATATACTAATCTAAAATAATAAAATCTAGAAAGGAGAAGAAAAGTGAAAAATCTATTAACGCTAGTGTTGATAGGGGTAGTTGGTTTAAGTTGTGTAAGCACAAAGGTATTTGCAGATGCAACTAAGGGAAAGAAGATTTTTTTTAAAAAATTGAAAAAATCTTGTGGCTTTAACGGTTTAATTATTGCTAGCAAGAATACTCAAAAAGAGTGGAAAAAAGTGCAAGATGCCGGTAAATTAAATTATGAATTGAGTGCAATTTGCCCTAATGTCAAACCATTAAAAGAAAAAGATATTCCTCACGTATATGACTTTTTATACAAAAATGCTAGTGATGGAGAAAATTACGGTTCAAAAAATTGATAAATTAATACTCAACAGGTTGTTGATAACATAAAAATAGTTTTTATCAAGCTTATTTAAAAGAGGGATTCTCCCTCTTGACTTTCAAAAAATCATACTTTTTACAAAAAATAACAAAAAAAACTTTACTTTTTAACAAAAAAAAACCAAAAAACAAATTTTTTTAAATTTTTTAAAACTCCTGAAATAAGCATTCTTGACGATAAATACATAAGTAAATTTTATAAAAAAGAAAAGATTTAATAATATTATAAAGAAATTATCTCTACAATACGTCACAGATACTTATAATTTAAATTAACTTAACTTATAGGTAATAAAGGAGAAGTTATTATGAAAGTAGAGATCTCAAGACGTAGATTTCTTCAAAGTAGTGTTGCTTTAAGTGTTCTTGGTGGAACAACACTTAGCTCAAGCAGTATTTTGGCAGATGATTCAAAAGATACAAGTCAAGATAATATACTAATGAAGAAAATTCCAACTGTCTGTGAAATGTGTGTAAATAAATGTGCAGCAATTGCTCAAGTTAAAAATGGAATAGTTACTAAACTAGATCCAAACCCTTATTTTCCTAAATCAAAGAACATGTTATGTGCGAGAGGTGCGGCTGGAATTCATGCACTTTATGATCCAGATAGATTAAAATATCCTCTTATAAGAGAAGGGAAAAGAGGAGATGGAAAATATAGACGTGCTTCATGGGATGAAGCAAATGAATATATAAAAAAGAAGATGGAAAAAATTCTCGATGAAGAAAAAGACAATCGCTCATGTATAGGGTACTGTGCTGGGGAAGGTATGGCTGAACATACATTTAAGTCTTTTATGTCAGACAAGTTTGGTTCAACAAACTTTATTAATCATGCTTCAATATGTTTACAAACAACAGTTTCTGGCTATGCACTTACAATTGGTGGTTATGGACAAGCAGACCTTGATAATGCAAAGTATGTGATTATGGCGGGGGCAAATAGAGCAGAAGCCATAGTAACACCTGATACTATGGATTTATTTAAAAGGACAAGAGGAAGAGGAACTAAATTAGTTGTAGTAGATCCAAGATTTACAAACACTGCTGCTCATGCTGATAGTTATCTTGCTATTAAACCAGGAACTGATTTAGCTTTTGTTTTAGCACTTACTTATCAAGTATTGATTACGCAGACTTATAACAGAACATATGTAGAAAATAATTTTAATGGATTTGAAGAGTACAAAAAACATATATTAGAAAATGAATATACACCAGAATGGGCAGAAAAAATCACTGGAATTCCTGCCAAAGAGATTTGTCATATAGCAAGTGACTTTATGGCTAATGCTCCTCAGGCTATTTATTATCAAGGACGTCGTTCGACTTTTGCAAAAAATGATTTTCAACTTAGACGTGCACAAGCTATTTTTACTGCACTTGGTGGAGGTATAGATGTTAAAGGTGGGATTATTTTTGGTAAGAAGTTACCTTTAGGTGGGCATGAAGTAAATATCCCAATGTATGCAAATGCCCAGGAGCGTATAGAAAAAGATGCTGCAGCAGTTATAGGAGGAAGTGGTTCTTGGATTGCATGGAGAAATAAAATTCTAGAAGGAAAAACTCCTTATCCAATAAGAGGTCTTTTTGCTTATAAACAAAACCCTATGCTCTCCGTTCCAAATACAGCAAAAACTAAACAGATGTTAGAAAAATTAGACTTGGTTGTTGTTATTGATACTATGCCAAGTGACACGGCAATGTACGCTGATGTTATTCTTCCTGAGTGTACATATTTAGAAAGAGAAGCTCCTATAAAGTCTTTTGCAGGAGTGGAACCAGCTATAATCTTACGTCAAAAAGCTATTAATCCAATGTATGAAAGTAAACCCGTTATAGAGATTATGAAAGGATTAGCCCAAAAGCTAAGTAAGCCACTTTGGGAGATTACTAAAAAATATGATGAAGATGTTCAAGATGAACTCTCAGAGCTTGAAGATGGTACTACAGAAGAAGATTATTACGAAGAGAACGGTTTTAATTTAGCTGATGCATTTCAAGAGTCTCAAGAACATATTAATGAACATATGTTTGTTCCAAAATATGGAGAAGAAGCTTGGCATACACTTCGTAAAAAAGGTGTTTTTTATCCTAAAATGCTTAGTAGTTTTGAAAAGTTAGATAATAACTGCTATAAGTATTATGAAGAGCATGATAAAAATTTCACTGTTGTTAAGCTTGAAGATGAATCTGAGCAAGAAGAGATGGATACTTGTGTAAATCCTAGAGATATTGCTGAGATAAGAAGAGAGTTCTCTACACCTAGCACAAAAATAGAGTGTAAACTTGCCAGTATGGCAAAAAAAGGTGTAGATGCTATGCCTACTTGGGAAGATAAAGATTATGTAGAGGTTCCTGAAGGTAAATTTAAATTTATCAGTGGACGCCATGCTCAATTTACACAAAACGCAACTCAAAATAACATTATACTTTTAGAACTTATGAATGAAAATTACGTTTGGATAAATGATAAAGATGCAAAATATCGTGGAATCGAGTTTGGAGATACTGTTGAGATAACAAGTAAAGCTGGACAAGTCAGGATAAAAGCATATCCAACAGCTAAGATTATTCCAAGTACAGTTTTTTATATACATGGATTTGGAGCAAAGTCTACAGGAATGACATTTGCACATAGAAATGGTGCAAGTGATAATGAAATAATAGAAGATAGAATTGAGCCAGTTTTTGGTAGTGCAATTATGCATGATACGATTGTATCAGTAAGGAAGGTGTAGATATGAAAAATTCTATACAAAGTATAAGTTTAAGTCATGAGGAATGTAACTCGGACTTGTTCGAGTTAAAGGAGGCAGTAAAATGAATTATGCAATGGCATTAGATTATCAAAATTGTATAAACTGTAAAGCGTGTGAGACTGCATGTAAAGAAGAAAATGGAGTGCAACTTGGAGCACATAAACAACGTATTTGGGTTGGAACAGTAGAAGGAACAATTTTTGGTAAACCATATATAAATCTTTATCCATCTCAGTGTAATCAGTGTATAGATGCACCATGTGTAAATGTGTGTCCCACATATGCTAGTCATTTTGTAAGTGGAGGTATCGTTAAAGTAGATCCAAGTAAGTGTATATTATGTAAAGGATGTATGGAAGCCTGTCCTTACGATGCTAGATTTATAGATGACACTATGGTAGCAGTTGATAAGTGTACATTTTGTGACCATAGAATTGATGAATTTGGAACAACAGCTTGTCAAGCTACTTGCCCGACTAAGGTAAGGATGTTTGGTGATTTGGATGATGAAAATAGTGATTTAGTAAAACTATTAAAAACAAAAAAATTCTTTTTTCTAAAAGAAAAATCTGGGACCCTACCAAAACTATTTTATATAGTTCCAGATGATGAAAACTATGCTAAACAGAGTATATCTCATGATACTGTTATCCATACATGGAATGATTTTAAACCATTTTATGATCGAGCAAGAGACTTAAGGAGTAAAGAATGGAAAAGATAATTATTGCAGGACTTGAAGTCAATAAGATAAGCTTAAAAGAACTTTTTTTCAATAGAGCAATGTTTATAGCTTATGCTTTACTTGGACTAGCATTTATAGGAATATGGGAAATTTTTGAAGTTAGATATTTTAGCGAAGCAGCAACAGCTCATGCTTCAGGTATGGATCCAACAAATCCTGCTCTAAAAGAAGCTATGAAATTGGCTGTTTTTGGAACTGTGGGAGAGGTTAGTCGTGAAGTTCCTTGGACACTGTTTATCGCAAACTATATGTATATGATTTATACGGGTAGTGGAATTATATTTTTAGTTGCACTTGCAGAATTGATGAATATAAATTTGGTTGCGAAAGCAGCAGCAGGATTTATGATTGCAGGGCTCTCTATGGTTTTTGCAGGTCTTTTTACGATTGCGACTGATTTAAATATGTTAAACATGTTATGGATGCTATTTACTCCAAATATAGGTGCAGGTATGTGGCTTATGTTACCACTGTATTGTACTTATATACCATTTGTTTTGTTTGAGATATATCTAATACTTACAAACAAAAGAGAGTTAGCAAAAAGACTGGCATTGCCTGTTCTTATACTTAGTATAGGAGTGGATCTTGTTGAATATTATATACAAGCAAAGCTTTTTTCTATGAACACTGCACGGCATCTTTGGACAGAGTTTCCAGCATTAATGTTTTATTTTATAATTTCAGCTTTTGTTTCTTCCCTTGGAGTAATGGGGATAAATTCATATTTAGTGCATAGAAACAAACCTGAGTACAAAGCACTTATGGATTTGATTAGAAGAGGAATGTTGTTCTTTATATCTATATTAGGTTTATATGAGATTTTTGGGTATATGGCAGTTGATAAAGATTGGACATTTTTAATTCTTTTTGGACCATTTAAATATCTGTATTTTCTAGGCTACATATTTCTAACTTTAGCACTTCCATTTTTACTTGTTGTAAAACCAGGAAAACCAATTTGGACTTTGATATCTGCACTTTGTGTAGTTGTAGGAGGTTTTATAGGAAGATTTCTTTTTGTATATGGAGGAAATGCAAATCCTATGTCAAATAGATTTGGAACAGGTTATGAGAAGTATGATTTTTACGATGTTGCTAGTACATTTAACTATGTCCATCCTCATCTTGGAGAAATATTTATAGTGATTGGTTCAGTTGGAGTTTGTATCTTAGTATACAAGCTTTTTGATGGGTTATTTTCAATTGGTGAGCTTAGAGAACACCACTAGTCTAAACATACATTTAGCATAAGCAGTTATGCCAAATTTTAAAAAAGGGAGTTTATATGAAATTCAAATTACTAGGAGCACTAGCGGTTAGT
>CBDLTN010000027.1:0-19730 GCA_965306065.1 uncultured Sulfurospirillum sp.
ATGAAGAGTAATGATAATCGCATCAAACTTTAAAACTAACCATACAAGAAAAAGTACAAAAGAGTTTGTAAGTCAAGTAGACAATTTTGTAAAAAGCACTAACTCAAATGTTCAAGCCCGTATATATCCAACAGCAACATCACTAGATAATTTTGAATGTGATGAAAGTATCAAAATAGGAGCACAAAACTTTTATCCTACATGTAAAGGTTCATTTACAGGGGAGATTGGTTTTGAACAGCTTGAAGAGTTTGGAGTAGATAGTGTTCTTATAGGACACTCTGAACGTCGTCATATACTTAAAGAGAGTAATGAGTTATTAACAAAAAAATATAACTTTGCAAAAGAGCAGGGAGTTGAGATACTTTATTGTGTAGGCGAGCCAAAAGAGGTAAGAGAAGCAGGAATTGATGCTGTTATGGATTATGTTTGGGAACAGTTTGATGGAATTGATTTAGATTATGATAGACTTGTTGTAGCTTATGAGCCTGTATGGGCTATAGGAACTGGCCTAACTGCTAGCAGTGATGATATAAAAGAAGTTTTAGAAAGATTAAGAGATAAAATACAAAAACCACTTTTATATGGTGGCAGTGTAAAAGTTGATAATGTTGGTGATATCTTGGGTATCAAAAATTGTGATGGAGTTCTAGTTGGAACTGCAAGCTGGACAGCAGAAGCATTTTGTAAAATGATAGAGGCTGCACAAAAAAATTAGGAGAACTAAAGTATGATAATGAAGGGCAAAAAAGGTCTTATAGTAGGAATAGCAAATAATAAGTCAATAGCATATGGAATAGCAAAAGCTTGTAAAGCTCAAGGAGCTGAGCTAGCATTTACATTTTTAAATGAGCAGTTAGAAAAGCGTGTTCGTCCTATTGCAGAAGAGTTTGATGGACAAGCTGTTTATGAGTTAGATGTAAATAATCCTACGCACTTAGAAGAGTTAACAAAGTCTTTAGAAAAAGATTTCGGAAAGATTGATTTTGTTGTTCACTCAGTAGCATTTGCTCCTCGTGAAGCTTTAGATGGTGATTTTGTAGATACAACAAGAGAGGCATTTGATATTGCTATGGGAACTTCAGTTTACTCTTTAGTTTCTCTTACTCGTGCATGTCTTCCTGTTATGAATGATGGTGGATCTGTTCTAACTCTTAGTTACCTTGGTGGACCTAAGTATATACCTCATTACAATGTAATGGGTGTTGCAAAAGCTGCACTTGAATCAAGCGTAAGATATCTTGCAGTTGATTGTGGAAAACGTCAAATAAGAGTAAATGCTATAAGTGCAGGACCTATTAGAACACTTGCTGCTGCTGGTATTGGTGATTTTAGAATGATACTAAACTGGAATGAAACAAATGCTCCTTTAGGAAGAAATGTAACTACAGATGAAGTAGGAAACTCAGGAATGTATCTTTTAAGTGACTTAGCATCTGCTGTGACTGGTGAAGTTCATTATGTTGATAGTGGATACAATACTATGGGAATGGGAATGGCAACTAAGGATGAAGAGGGCAAAACAAAACTTGCTTGGGATTTAAAAAAATAAATGTTTAATTTAGCACTACAAAAAATCTCTTATGTAGTGTTAATGCTTTTGATAATATGCATTATCTCTTTTGGAGCCATTCATATGGCTCCAAACTCTTTTTTTGCTAGTGGAGAATTAAACCCAAATATTACAGCAGAATCAATAGAACAACTTAAACGCGTATATGGTTTGGATAAATCTTTGCCAGAACAATTTTTGTCTTGGTTGGGTGCTGTTGCTCGTTTGGACTTTGGAATCTCCTTTGCTAGTGGACAGAGTGTAAGAGAAGAGATACTCTCACGACTTCCTATAACTTTGCTTTTAAATATAATCAGTATTGTTTTAGTTTTTTCTATCTCAATGTTTTTAGGTATTAAATCAGCTTTAAAACAAGAGAGTAGATTTGATAAGTTTGCAAAGCAATTTTCGCTTCTATCTTATGCAATGCCTTCTTTTTATTTGGCACTTTTAATGGTTATATTTTTTAGTGTTGAACTTGATATATTTCCAATCTCTGGACTTCACTCTATAGAAGTAAAAGATGGATTTGCTTACTATCTTGATTTTGCTTGGCATTTAATTTTGCCTATATTTGTTATGGTATTTGGTGGTATTGGAAGTCTTACAATGTATATTAGAAGTTTGACCTTAGGTGTTTTAAAAAGTGATTATATCTTTTTTGCACTCTCCCGTGGGATAAAGGGAAAGAAACTTTTTAGATACTTTATCTTACCAAATATTTCCCCACCTATAGTTACAATCTTAGGACTCTCTCTTCCTGGACTTATTGGAGGCAGTGTTATATTAGAGTCTATATTTGCAATTAACGGAATGGGGCTTTTGTTTTTTCAAAGTGCCTTAAGTCGTGATTATCCTGTGATTATGGGAATACTGATAATATCTGCATTATTAACACTTTTGGGGAATATTATTGCAGACTTAGTGCTATTAAAGTTAAATCCTCACTTTAAAAGGTCAAATCAAGCTTAAGAAGAGTAGCCTTTAAGTGTAAAAACAATAAAAGGGTATGATATGGTTATAAAATACACCGGACCTAGACCTCATATTACTCACCATGGAGTTACATTTAAAGACGGTAAAGAAGATAAATACGTATACCTCATGATAGGTATACAGATACTTCAAGCCATAGATAAAGATTTTGGCAAACAAAAATCCTATTCATACGATATAAATACAAAAAGATTAAGCAATGAAGAGATTCTTAAAATAATGCTTCAATATGAACCTAGCTTAGAATATGATGCAAAAAAAGAGAGAAAAACATATGAAAAAAAGTTAGATAATGAGATAAAAGAAGTAAAGAACAAAAATCTTTCTGATATAGAAAAAGACATATTTGTAAATAATTTAGAAATCATGAAAGAGTATAGAATTCAAAGAGCAATAAACAAGATTTACTATATGCACAATATTTACGAGATAGCAACTATTATAAAAAGAGAAAAAATTAAAGAGATTGATACCCCATTTTATGAAAAATATTGGCATGTATTAAGAACAATACAAGGTGAACTCTCAAAAGGTAAAAGCTCTATTAATACGGACCTAAAGATAGAAAAAAATGATAAAGAGGATATGGTAGCAAAGTTATTTATATCTAATATTTAATTTTGTTTATAGAGGTTTACATGTAAAGGAAAAAACCTTTACATGTAAAGAGTTATTTACTCACCGCCAAACAGGTTAGAGAGTGCGTTAGGGTCTTTTGCAGGTTCACTTGAAGTACTAGTTTCTCCACTTTTACCCTCAAGTTCAACAAGTTCTATATCCATACCTACTAGCATAGATGTAAGGCGAATATTTATTCCGCTTTTTCCAATTGCTTTTGATTTTTGGTCAGCTGGAAGAGTTACTATAGCTTTATCATTTACTACTTTTACATTAGAGATTATTGCTGGACTAAGTGCACGAGATATAAAAATCTCAGGTATGCTTGAATATTCTATACAATCAATGTTTTCACCACTAAGTTCTGAGCTAACTGCATTGATTCTCATTCCTTTTGTCCCTACTGTAGCTCCAACTGCATCTATGTTTGGATGAAGTGAAGTAAGTGCTACTTTTGCTCTCTCACCAGGGATTCTTGCACTAGAGTTTATTGTGATCATCTCATCTTTTATCTCTGGAACTTCAAGAGTTAGAAGTGCTTCTAAAAATTTTGGACTTGTTCTTGAAATCTCAACGTATATACCGTGAGCTTTATCTATAAAAACTTTTCTAATAACAGCTTTTACAACATCGCCAACTTTGAATTTTTCACCTTTGATACGGTTTTTTCTTGGCATAACTGCACGAATTTCATCAAACTCTACATATGTTGTCTCTTCATTATCTACTCTTGTAACAGTTCCAAAAACGCTGTTACCAACCATGTTTTTATACTTCTCAAATATCTGATTTTCTAGTAATCTTTGTATATGAAATTCAAGTTCTCTATGAAGTGTTGCTGCAGCTGTTCGTCCTAGGTTGTCTAATGGTAACTCATAAGTTAATTCATCACCTATTTCTATCTCTGGGTCAACTTCTTTTGCTTCGGTTATACCTGTATATTTGTCTTTTTCATCTTCTAATCTCTCATCATCGTCTTTGACAACAAGAATCTTCTGAAAAAGTGTCAATGTTTTAGTGTCAGTATTTATGATAGTCTCATAATCATAATCTTCACCATATATTCTTTTAGCTGTTTTTGTAAGTGCTATACATACTGTGTTTTTAACATCATCTATGTTTAGGTCTTTCTCATGTGCTATTGACTCAATAATATCTATAATTTTTTCCATATCTTATCTCCTGATTTTAGACATAATTATGTCGTTTTATTTAGCAATATAAAAGTTATGTTAGTGATTTTTAGGGATTGCTTGGAAGAGTTGAATTATATCTTAAACTTGCTTTTAAGAAGTTTAATGCGAAATTTATTGAAATATTGTTATACTGATGGATTATAATAACGTAAAAGGCAAGACTCAATGGAATTGAAATTAGCAAGAAATGAAATAAACGCAAAACCAAAAACAATACTTTTATC
Organism: uncultured Sulfurospirillum sp.; assembly: GCA_965306065.1. Lineage (GTDB taxonomy): Bacteria > Campylobacterota > Campylobacteria > Campylobacterales > Sulfurospirillaceae > Sulfurospirillum_A. The sequence goes on from CBDLTN010000027.1 coordinate 4,587, forward strand.
AAAAATAGAAGATATAATCGCAAAAGAGGGTCATAAAATATTCTATTTTGATAAAGAGAATTCACATAAAGATTTAGTTGCTCTAGTAGAGCATTTTGAAGAGAAAGATTTTAGTGTATATCTTCGTGAAGTTAAGTATGGTCTTGGTGAAGAAGATTATATGTATGAGACTCATATCCTTTAAGGCAAAAGTTTTTGAGTAAAAAATTATATATTGAGACTCTTGGTTGTGCGATGAATACTCGTGATACTGAACATATCATCGCAGAACTTAGTTCTAAAGAGAGTTATGAGCTGTGCAATGACGCTAAACAGGCTGATTTGATTATGATAAACACTTGTAGTGTTAGAGAAAAACCAGTAAATAAACTCTTTTCCGAGATAGGTGTTTTTAATAAACTAAAAAAGAAAAGTGCTAAGATAGGGATTTGTGGTTGTACTGCAAGTCACTTGGGTGATGAGATATTTAAACGTGCCCCATCAGTTAGTTTTGTTCTTGGCGCAAGAAACGTATCTAAAGTAGTAAAAGCTGTTAATACTGAGAAGTTTTTAGATGTAGATATAGATTATGATGAGAGTACTTACGCATTTAGTGAGTTTAGAGGCTCAGCTTATAAAGCTTTTGTAAATATCTCTATTGGATGTGATAAGAAATGTACTTATTGTATAGTTCCTCATACCCGTGGAGATGAGATATCAATTCCAGCTGAACTTATAGTTGGAGAAGCTAGAAAAGCAGCTAAAAATGGAGCAAAAGAGATATTTTTGTTAGGGCAGAATGTCAATAACTATGGTAGAAGATTCTCTTCAAAACCAAAACAAAAAGTTGACTTTTCTGATCTTCTTAATATGATAAGTGAGATAGAAGAAGTAGAAAGAATTAGATTTACTTCACCTCACCCACTTCATATGGATGATAAATTTTTAGAAACTTTTGCTAATAACCCAAAAGTATGTAAATCTATGCATATGCCTTTACAAAGTGGTTCAACTCATATTCTTGAGCAGATGAGACGAGGATATACAAAAGAGTGGTTTTTAAATCGTGCTTTGAAATTAAGAGAGTTAGTTCCTGATGTATCTATAAGTACTGATATTATTGTTGCTTTTCCTGGAGAAAGTGATGAAGACTTTGAAGAGAGTATGGATGTGATGGAGAAGGTAAGATTTGAACAAATTTTTGCTTTTAAATACTCAGCTCGTCCTTTAACAAAAGCAGCAGAGTTTACGAATCAGGTCAATAGTGAATTAGGCTCAGCAAGACTAAAAAGACTACAAAATAGACAAGATGAAATTTTAGATGAAATTTCAAGTTCTAGAAAAAACAAAGTTTATGAGGTTTATTTTGAAGAGCTTAGAAACAACGGTATGGTAGCAGGAAGAAGTGATAATAATGCACTTGTTCAAGTTGAAGGTGGTGAAGAATTACTTGGAACTACACAAAAAGTCTTGATTACAAATCCAAGACGTTTGGCACTTTATGGCGAAATACTTAAGTAAGAAAACAAAAAGAAAATTAGAGGCACTCTTGGTGCCTCCTTTAGCATATATTTTGCTATATCTTATATACTTTACATGTAAAAAAAGATACCATTTTAATAAAACTAAAGTAAAAAACACTCCTACTATATTTGTTTTGTGGCATGGTGAAATTGCAATGCTCACTTTTGGATATCGTGATTATAGAAATTCAAAAAATATAGATGTTGTTGTTAGTCAACATCATGATGGAGAACTCGCAACAAGACTTATTAATCTCTTTGGTGGTGGAACAGTTAGAGGTAGCTCTTCAAGAGGTGGAGTTCAAGCACTAAAAGGGGCATTAAAATCTTTAAAAAATGGAAGAGATATTGGTATAACACCTGATGGACCTAAAGGGCCAAGACATAGTGTTGCTGATGGGGCAGTTATATTAGCTCAAAAGAAAAATATTCCGGTTGTAGCGATGAATTGTAAAGCTTCAAAAGCTTGGAGACTAAAAAGTTGGGATAAATTTTCAATTCCAAAACCATTTTGTACTTTAGATTACTACTATAGTGATCCATTTTATGTCACTAGTGATAGTTTGAAATCTGCAAAAGAAAAAATCAAAGAGAGGTTGATGAAACATGCTTTCTAAAATCTATTTAATCGTTTTTGTTATTGTTTTGTTTGGTGGAAGTTTATATTATTTCACTTTTAATTCATCTTACCAAAACTCAATTCAAGCTAGAGTTTATTATTTTTTGGGAAATTATGAGAGTGCTTATGAGTTAGCTAAAGTAGCTTATGAAGAAGACAGCTACAATAAAATGGCAAATACTGTTATGACACAAAGCGCAATTGCAAAAGAGTATGAAGCATATATAGAACAAGGCAATGATTACTTTGAAAAGATAGATGAAATAAGTTCAAAAATAGACTATACTGAGTCTGATAAAGTCAGGGTTAAAATGATGTGCGAAGTTATGATAGAGAGTTATGAAAACTTGGTTCCTTCAACCATGACAGAAGAATCTTTACAAAAAGCAAGTAAAAAAATGCAAAAAAAGTTTATTCAGCTTCATGAGGAGCTATTTTAGGAACTTCTTTTGCTTTAAGTAGTTTAATATTTGGTATAATAGTGACAAAATAAATAAAAACGGGCGTATATGGCATTAAAAAAAGTTTTTCAAAAATATCTTTCTAATATATTTATATCCATAGTGCAACAGGGTAATGAGTGGTTTATTCACTCAAAAGTTGTGCAAAATGGTATTTTAAGAGACAAATTTTCTAAAAATTTTGATGCTAAAGAGTACGAGAGTATTCCTGTTAAAATGCAAGAGTATCTTGAAAACCTTCAAGTTGAATATAACTTTGCATACTTGGCGCTTTTTTTGGACTCTATGGGACAGGGTGCAATAAATGGCACAGCTGGAACTGATTTTGGAAAAAATAGTGTAGATATTAAAAGTGTAACGCACTTTGATATAAATAAAAGTTGGTCAGTTTATGCCTCTTTTATAGATATAAATTGGGCAAAAAAACTTTTTACCAATGTAGGGTTGGATTTTATATACTCACCTTTTATGGTAAAGTATTCTTTGATAAAAAAATCAAAATTTAAAGAAAAACCGATACTTTATATGCTAAATCACCAAGATTCAATAACTATTAGTGTTTTTGATAATGGAAATCTTCTTTTTGGGGCCTATTTTAAAACGACTACGGATGAGAATTTATCTTCAGGTGAAGAAGATTGGGAAAATGTAGAAGAAGAAGAGGGTATAGAAAATATAACTGAACTTGATAACATGAGTGGTGATATAGGTGAATTAGATGAACTTGATGATTTGGAAGATTTGAATGATATAGAGAGTTTAGATAGTGAAGAGAGTTCAAACTTTGAAGATATTTCATCTGAAGATGGGAGTTTGGGTCATTTTGAGGATGACACGGTTGAAGATAGTGACTTAGAACTTTTTGGTAGAGATATATTAATCTATAAATATTTAACATCTTCATTGCAAGAGTTTTATAAAAACCCACTATATAAAAGTAGTTTTATAGATACTATTGTTATATATGATGGATATGAAATCAGTTCTGAACTTATTGGTATGATAGAAGATGAACTTCTTATGGATATAGAGATGAATAAGATTGATATCAGTGAAACTATTTGTAATATGGCAAGACAAGAGGTTCTTTTGTGAAACTATCATTTATCGCTCCAAGAAAAAAACATCTTTTTACAATGTTTACAAAGGTATGGTTATTTTTTATAATCTCTATTTTTGTACTACTAAATATCTTTAATTTATTTGTTATCTATAAAAATGCTGATTTTAAAAGTAGTGCAAAAGAGTTAGATTCCAATAGAGCAATGTTAGAAAAGAATATAGATCATACAGATGAGAAAATAGGTTTTATATTAAGACAAAAAGCAGTTGCTGAAGAGATATATGCGAACAATATAATACTAAAAGATAGTATGAAAAATCTATTTGACTTGGTTCCTGATCAAATTACTTTAAACAAAGTTACTATGCAAAAAGATTCTCTTATAATTTATGGGGTAACACCTACAAAAGATACATTTGAATTTCTTTTGGCTGCTCCTTTAAAATCTATATTTCATACTAGCAATACTATATTTTATCTAACCGATGAAGGTTGGTATAACTTTGTAAGTACAAATAAAATTATAAATCTAGAAGGTACCCAATAATGGATAGGAGTATGGAAAAAATTGACATTGTCAAATTGTTGATTTATTTATTAGTTTTCATAGTAGTAACACTTTTCATGATACTAGCTGTTATTGTACCTAACATAAAAGATTATAGAGCATCCAAGGTTATTTATAAAAAAGCATTAGTACATAAGATGAGAGTTGAAAATATACTAGGTGATAGAAATGTTGAGTTTAGTAATCTAAATAGTGAAAATAGACGTGCTATAACATCTTTTATGCATAAGTTTTCAACTGATAATTTTATAAAATATGCGGGTAAATTTTTTACTCAAGTTACTCTTGTTGAGCTGGATAAAAAAGCTCATAAAAAAGAGTTTGTAGAATATAAGTTAAAAGTAAGTTCATCTCTAAAAAGCCCTACAAATTTTTATGTTTTTTTAGAAGGTCTAAATAGATATGAAAACATAATCCAAGCGGACTTTCCAATTCATATGGAATCAAATGAAAGTACAATAAGTTCCGCATTTACAATAAAAGTTTACGACATAAACTCTACAAAATAGATATATTTTCCTTGTACATGTAAGGACGTATTTTAGCAGGTATTTTAGCAACCCTGCAAGCTTCTTTAAACTTCTTGTCCATTTTTATATTAATCGCTGGACAGATATAAATATTATCTTCTCTAAAAACAATAGCAACTTTTGAAGATACTATGCAGTCTTTTGTTCTAATTATCTCATCTCTGCTATGACTACTTAAAAGAACACCAAGTTTTTTTACAACTTTGTCAATTCCTCTAATGTTAATCAGATCATCACTGTCTCTTTTTAAAATAAATAATTTTTTATTTTGCGTCAGTATTTGAGGAAGGAGTCTTTTTTTATCTTCGCTAAGATACTCAAAACTTTTTTTAATACCACTGCTAAATTGAGTACAAAAAGAGTTTGCAAACTCTTCTCTGATTTGATTTCTAAAGTATTTTTTATCACTATTTGAAGAGTCTAAAAAGTGTTTGATTTTGTTTACATGTAAAAAGTTTTCAATCTCATTTTTGTTTACATGTAAAAGAGGTCGTAGAGTTTTGTAATTCTCACTACTTTCTATCTCCTCCATACCGCTAAGCTCAACTGCCCCTGCTCCTTTTGAGAGTTGCATTAAAAACCACTCTAGTTTATCATTTAAATGATGTGCTGTAAGAAGATTGTCATAAGCGTGTTCTTTTATAATTTTTTCAAAAAAATCATATCTTTTGAGTCTTGCATTGTGTTCAAAATTGTTTTTTTCAAGTTTACATGTAAAGATATAACACTCTTTTTCAAACTCATTAGCCAGAGTTTTTGCATACAACTCTTCATCATAACTCTGTTCTCTTGATTGGTAATTGACTATCGCAATATCAAACTCTACATGTAAAGCTTTTAGAATGAAAAAAAGTGCACTTGAATCACTCCCTGCTGAGAATGCCAGTAGGTTTTTGCCTTTTTTTAACTCTTTTAAAACATTAGAAGAGAGTTTTGGTAACTGTAACAAGCAGTTTATCTCCAACTAACTCTTTTACTTCTGCTTCATAGCTTTTTCCAACTTCTAAAGTTCCTACTTCGCTTTCATTGACTAGTATTTCACCATCTATCTCAGGTGCCCAACTGAGCTTTTTTGCTCCCATGAAGAATTCACCTTCGCTACTCTCACCCTCAATAATAATTTGTATAGTTTGCCCTAACTCATTTTTGAGTGACTTTTCATGTTTAGATTTTACTATTTCTTCAATACGAGCTAGCCTAGTAGTTACTTCATCCTCATTTACTTTTTCATCCATATCATAAGCAGATGTATCTTCTTCATCTGAGTAAGCAAAAAGTGAAACTCTATCAAAGTCAAACTCTTTTACAAATTCTAAAAGCTCTTTAAATTCATCTTCACCCTCATTTGGATGACCTATGATAAGTCCTGTTCTTAAAAAACTATTTTTGGATTTTCTCATCATTGTGAGCTGTTCAATGATTCTTTGTTTTCCTGCTCCTCTTTTCATAGTTTTTAGCATCTTGTCACTTATGTGTTGAATGGGCATGTCAAAGTAGTTATGAAATAATTCTGAATCTATAATAGCCTTTATAAGTTCATTTGAGGTGGTTGTAGGGTAAAGATAGAGGATTCTAGCACTCTTTACTCCATCAACATCTTCAATTAGTTTTATAAGTTCTATCAAACCCTCTTTTTTACCCAAATCTCGTCCATAAGAACTGCTGTCTTGAGAGATAAAACTAAAATCGTAAAAACCTTTTTTTACTAAGTTTGTTACTTCTTTTACTACTGATTCGACTGTACGAGAGTGGAGTTTTCCTTTGAAGTTTGGTATGGCACAAAAACTACAGCTTTGGTTACAACCCTCACTTAGTTTTATATATGCATGAGAGTTTGAACCTGTTATAACTCTGTCTTCTTCATTTAACAGATAAGTTGCAGGTGTAAAACGACTCTGTTTTTTTTCAATAATTTCATCAATCTTGTCATAGTCACCAACTCCTGTGAAAAGGTCAACTTCTTTTAGTTCTGCTTGAAGTTCTTCCCTATATCTTTCAGTCAAACAGCCAGTAACTACAAGCAAAGACTCTTTTTTACGAAGTTCATGCAAGGAGAAAATAGTATCTAAACTCTCTTCTTTAGCTGGTCCTATAAAACCACAGGTATTTACTATAAGTACATCTGCAATTTCGGGCTCATTTACTATCGTATAATCTTTTAGTTTTCCTAACATTACTTCAGAATCTACTAGGTTTTTGTTACACCCTAGTGAAACCAAATATAAATTTTTACTCATTTTTTTCCTATATCCATATATTGTCAATCAATCTAGTTTTACCGACTTTTGCGGCTACTAAAATCATGCAGTTTTTTAATTCAATTTTTTCTATTTTTTTAAATTTTCTATCTGTTATTGCAATGTATTCAACATTGAGTTCTTTTAATACTTCTTGCATTTTAGACTCTATCTTCTTTACATGTAACTCACCACGCATAATCTCTTTAGAGTATGCATTTCTTGAAGATAGAGCCAATCCACCTTCGTCTCTTACTATCTCACAAGGTACGATAGTTGTATTTATAAAAAGAGTTTTTACCATGTTTTGTATTAAAAACAGTTGTTGGGCATCTTTTTTACCAAAGTAAGCATTTGTTGGTTTTGTTAGATTTAAAAGTTTTAGAACAACTCTTAAAACTCCATCAAAGTGTTTTGGTCTTTGGTATCCTTCAAGTATATAACTTTGTCTCATGGGTGCAACAATACTAGGTTCATCTTCAAAGTATACTTCATTGATATCAGGCATAAAAAGTGCATCAACACCAGCAAGTTCGCAAATTTTTAAATCAGCTTCGTATCTGTTTGGGTATGTTGTAAAATCCTCTCCAGCTAAAAATTGTGTAGGATTTACAAAAATAGAAACAATTGTATGGTTGTTTTTTTCTATAGACTCTTTTATCAAAGAGATATGACCTTGGTGCAAAGCTCCCATAGTTGGTACAAATCCAATGTTACATGTAAGAGAATTTCTATAATTTAAAAGTTCTTTTGTTGTTTTTAATATCTTCATCTTAGGTTCTTTATTGTAAAATAAGAACTTATTATACCAAAAAAAGCTTAGCGTGGGCACTCTGTTAAAGAGAACTTAACGTTATAAAAATGGAGAAAGGTTAAAACTTGGATAGCTACGAGTATACCGAACTTTTAAAAAAGTTAGCAATCAAGATTGACAATATAGCACAAATCATAAAACCAGAAAATATAAAAGCTAGATTGAGTGAAATTGAACAAATGGAGCAAAATCCAGATTTTTGGAGTGATGCTAAAAAAGCGGCAGTTATATCTAAGGAGAAAACGACAGCAAATTCTATCTTAAACAGATATGAAAAAGCAAAAGTTGCACTTGAAGATACGAATGATATTTATGAGATGGCAATTGAAGAAGGCGATGAAGAGACAGTTGAAGAGACAGTTGCAGAAGCTTCAACATTGGAGAATCTTGTAAGTGATTTAGAAATTGCAATGATGCTTAGTGGTGAAGAAGACAGTAATAATGCTATAGTCTCAATTCATCCTGGAGCTGGTGGAACTGAGAGTCAAGACTGGGCTAGTATGTTGTATAGAATGTACCTTAGATGGGCGGAAAGACATGGATTTAAAGTAGAAACATTGGACTTTCAAGAGGGTGATGAGGCTGGTTTAAAAGACGTAAGTTTTGTTATACGTGGTATCAATGCTTATGGATATTTAAAAGTTGAAAATGGCATACACAGACTAGTAAGAATATCACCATTTGATTCAAATGCAAAAAGGCATACTTCTTTTAGTTCAGTTATGGTGAGCCCTGAAGTTGATGATGATATTGATATTGATATTGAAGACAAAGATATTAGGATAGACACTTATCGTGCAAGTGGAGCTGGTGGACAACATGTAAATAAAACTGACTCTGCGATTCGTATCACTCATATAGAAACTGGTGTAGTAGTTCAATGTCAAAATGACAGAAGTCAACATAAAAATAAAGCAAACGCTTTAAAAATGTTAAAATCTCGTTTATATGAATTAGAGCTAGAGAGACAACAAGCTGAAAAAGCGGGTATTGAGAAGAGCGAAATAGGTTGGGGACATCAGATACGTTCTTACGTTATGGCTCCATACCAACAAGTAAAAGACACAAGAAGTAATATAGCTTACTCAAATGTAAGTGGTATTCTTGATGGTGACATCTCTAAAATGATAGAAGATGTTCTTATAACACAACAAAGTAAAGGATAAAACAATATGACAAATGATGCTATTTTAAAGCAATTAGGATATACAGTAACAGATAGTGCTTTAGCACAAGTTGAAAAAGTGATAAAAAATACACATAACTTTGAACAAGTAGAAAAACATCTTATAACTCTACACGACCAACTCCAAGCTCATCTGTCATGTGTTGCACTTTCAAGCTCAAAAGACTACTTCAAAATCAAAAACTTAGCACAAGGTGATGAAATGATACAAGAGGTAAATGAGATGATAGCACACTGGTCTGAAAAGTATAAAATAGCATTAGAAAAAGTAAGTGGTAAAGCTACTTATTATGTTATAGGCTATAAATAAGTTGACTTATACACTTATACATATAATCCATATCTTTTCAGTTTTTATTTATGGGGGATTTCTTTTTACAGATAATCTTTTTATGACTAAAATGAAACAAACACTTAGTAAAAAAGAACATGAAAAAGCACGTGAATCTATTATGGTACATGTTAGAAAAGTAGTACCATATAGTCTTATGGTAGCAGTAGCTTCTGGACTTTTTCTTTTTGCTCAAGTATTTGGAGAGATTGGAGAAAATGGTCTTAATAACTTTCAAATATTACTAGGAATTAAAGCCTTTTTAGGACTTTGGTTAGGTGTAAGAGGGGTAAATCAAAAGCTATTTGGAATTGAGCCTATGATTTATAAAAACCATTTATTCCCATTTTTCTTAGTAGTTATTATAATACTGTTGTCCCAATTAATGTATATATAAACTTTTACATGTAAGGATTTTCCTTACATGTAAAGAGTCATACTTTTGGGTAAATCTTTATATCTTTTACTTCAAACATATCTTGTATTTTTTTAACAAAGGGGTCGTTTAGTATCTCTTTTACTTCTGCTTCTTTTTTTTCACGAGTTATATGTCCACTGACGCAACTTTCTGTATTTGAGCCTTCATCATTTGAGTTAAATTCTATCTCTTCTATCATTGAAGAGCTATCTTCATTCGCGTGTGAATCGTCAATTAGCTTTTTTTTTTCGCTTTGACTCATTTTGATTTGTGTATCTATCCCAAATATTTCTTGAACAAACTGTCTTATTATAGGATAACCGTGTTTTAGGGTCTTCTTATGCTCATCTTGTGCAGATGATGACCAAGTCAGAGTTCCATCTTCATAACTAGTATATTTTATATAGGTTTTAAAACAAGTTGCAAGTTCATGACTTCTATCTTCTAGTTTTTCGATAAGAGTATCAAAGAGTTTTGCCCCTTTATCTTCAATCTCTAAAGGTTCATTAATTGGGGTTTCAACTTCAAGTTCTACTTCTGGTTGATTTATTGGAGCTTCTTCTATAATCTTCTTTACAGATTCTGGTTTGGCAGAATGTACTTTGGCTATTTGTTCGACTTTTGGTATTCTATATTTCTCATCTTCAAGAGAGTTTACCATCTCTTCAATTGTTTTGATATTCATTGCTTCAAGCATTTTAAAAAACAGAAGTGTTAGTACAAAACCATTATCTGCATTTAAAAATAGAAGATTTTTAGATTCACTGAGTATTCTAAAAAATCTCTCTGTTATTAGAGTAGAAAATTTACCGCTTGAGTTGAAAAAAGACTCTTTAAGGTAAGCTATTAGCTCATCTATAACAACTTCACATTCGTAGTTTTCCAAATCTTTTACTATCTCAATTAACTTTTGTCTATCGCCTTGTAGTATAGTATCAAATATTATATCTAACTGCTTTGGATCAAGAAGTCCAAGCATAGAGGCAATTTTTTCAGAAGTTATTTCACCATTAGCAAATATAATTGCTTGGTCTAGTAAGGTTAGTGTATCTCTTAATGATCCATTTCCCGCACGGCTTATCATCTCTAGTGCATCTGTTTTATACTCAATATTTTCTAAGTTTAAAATGTGTGAGAGATGATGTACTATATCTATATTAGCAATTGTTTTAAATCTAAAGTGCTGAGTTCTTGAAAGTATAGTTGCTGGAAGCTTAAGAGGGTCAGTTGTAGCAAGTATAAACTTAACGAACTCTGGTGGTTCTTCTAATGTTTTTAAAAGTGCATTAAAAGCCTCTTTTGTTAGCATATGGACTTCATCAATAATAAAAATTTTATATCTAGCACTATTAGGTCTGTACTTTGTATGTTCTATTAAATCTCTTATATCATCAATCTTTCTACTACTAGCTGCATCCATTTCTATAATATCTATGTGTCTACTCTCATTTGCCATTTTACAATGTTCACATACTTCACAAGGATTAGAAGTTGGACCTTGCTCACAAACAAGAGCTTTTGAAAAAATTCTAGCAGTTGATGTTTTACCACTTCCTCTAAGACCTGAAAAAAGATATGCATGAGAGAGTCTACTTTTGTTAAGTGCAAGTGTTAGAGTTTGTGTTACAGCATCTTGACCTATAAGTTTATCAAATGAGTTTGGACGATATTTTAGTGCTAGTACTTGAGACAATTGAAAACCTTTTGGAAATTATTGTATAATTTTACTATTATTACATGTAAGAGGATATTAAATTGAAAAAAATTATTTTGAGTATTTTGTTAGTATTGTCAGTTGGGGCAATTTTTAGTGGATGTGAAAAGAATGACTATCAACATCCACTGCATCGCAGTAAGTAGTAGAGGATAATTCCTCTACTCATTCATTGTATTTAAAAAATCTTCATTTGACTCTGTTTTTAACATCTTAGCATATAAAAATTTCAGAGCTTCTACGTCTTCCATTTGTGCAATAGCACTTCTAAGTGCCCAAACACGTTGTAGTTTTGCAGGAGATTGAAGTAGTTCTTCTTTTCTAGTAGCTGATTTCATTATATTGATTGCAGGATAAATTCTTCTATCTGAGATATTTCTATCAAGAACCATTTCTGAGTTTCCTGTTCCCTTAAACTCTTCAAAGATAACTTCATCCATACGACTACCAGTATCTATAAGTGCTGTTGAAACGATAGTTAAACTTCCACCAAATTCTATATTTCTTGCTGCTCCAAAAAATCTTTTTGGTTTGTGAAGAGCGTTAGCATCAACACCACCAGTAAGTATTTTACCACTTGAAGGAGTTACTGTATTATATGCACGAGCTAGTCTTGTAATAGAATCAAGAAGTATTACAACATCTCTTCCCATTTCTACACTTCTCTTTGCTTTTTCTATAACTAAGTTTGCAACACGAACATGATTATTTGCTGGTTGGTCGAAGGTTGAGCTGAAAACTTCACCTCTAACACATCTTTCCATATCTGTTACTTCTTCAGGTCTTTCATCAACTAATAAAACAATAAGTTCTACTTCAGGATGGTTCTTAGCAAGTCCGTGAGCTAACTCTTTCATTATCTCAGTTTTACCACTTCTTGGAGGTGCAACAATAAGAGCACGTTGACCTTTTCCTATAGGAGTAAAAAGATCTAGTACACGACCAGTTTTTTTCATTTGATCATATTCAAGTTTAAATGCTTCTGTTGGGTAAAGAGGAGTCAAGTTTTCAAAAAGAGGTCTTTTTTTACTATCTTTTAGAGGAAGGTAGTTGATTGCTTCAATCTTTAAAAGAGCATTATATCTCTCTTGATCTTTTGGAGGACGTACTTGTCCTGTTACAATATCACCATTTCTTAGTGCAAATTTTCGCACCTGTGTAGCACTTACATATGAATCATTCGCAGTATCAGAGAAGTTAGCATCTAATGCTCTTAAAAATCCATAACCTTCGTTTGTAATTTCTAAGATACCAGTAAAAAGTATAAACCCACCTTGAGTTGTTTGAGATTTTAGTATCTCGAACATTAAATCTTGGCGTTTTAACTCTTGTGGGTTTTCAACTTCAAGTTCTATTGCTATTTCAAGTAGTTTGTCTAGTGGAGTGTTTCTTAGGTCTTCAATTTTATGACCCTTTACAGGAACGTGAGTTCTTTTGCTGTGGTGTTTGTTCGTCTTGTGAGTGTTGTTAGACGCAGTAGTGTTACCGCCCATATTACCTTCTTTACATTAGTTAGTTATTTCTTGAAGCTTATTTAAGTTTCAGAAGAATTGCTTTTGAGCAATTTTGTTTTGTGTAGTTTTAAAGATGTAATTTTATAATAATGCTGAGTTTTTGTCAAGAAAATGCAAAAAAGAAGATAGTAGGATAGATAATAAGCCCAGCACTCTTTATCCCTAAAGATAACGGATAGTCTGCTTTTATCAGTGCTTCAAAAGAACCTAAATCTTTTTTATTATATATTCTATCCATTAGCGATATTTTCAATCCAATATCTAAAATTTTGATTATAACTAGCAAAGAGGCTAAAAAAGAGTAGTTTTGAAAAGAGATTTGCGCAAACATAATAAAGTATAAAGTTGGATGAAGGAGTATAAAAATCATAACTCCTTTTTTATAGAAAAAGAATAGATTACTTATATAATTTCTAAAACTTTTTCCTTGCTGCCAATAAACTTCAAAAATTTCTAAAAATATTAATGTAATTAGAAAAAATTGAATATCTTGGTTCATATCTTATTTCTCTTCTTTATTTTCGTCAAGTTGGTCTTTATATTTCTCATGGTACTCCATCATAGCAACTCTTAGTTTTTGTTCATTTTGTGGACTTAAGCTTTCATCGCTTATCCATTTAACTTCATCTATTCTTCCACCATAATCTTCACCCATCTGTTGGATTACTTTTTCAAAAACTTCTAAGTTAGAACAAATTTCTACTCTTCCATCCACTGTATCTTTAAGTTCTATAAACCAATCACCATTTTTGTCATTTTTTACTAGTGCTTCAAATACTACTGACATAACTTACCTTTTAATTTTTGAGAAATTTTAACATAAAATTCTTTATATATAAGAGTATTATATTATAATGACAATTAAATTTTAAAAAAAGAGTTAAATTGAATAAAAGACGTTGCGATCATTGTCATTTAGAATATGAAAAGAGTGTATTAATACAAGATAATGGAAAATATTTTTGCTGTAAAGGTTGTCAAGGGATTTATCATCTTTTAAAAAATGAAGGTTTAGATAATTTTTATGAAAAGATGGGTGAGAATACAATAGAACCTCCAAAAAAGTTAAATAACGATATAGAGAAATTTGATCTAGAAGGATTTAAACAAAAGTATGTAAAAATCAAAGATGGTTTTAACGAAGTATCTCTAATAATCGAAGGAATACATTGTAGTGCTTGTGTTTGGTTAAACGAAAAAGTTCTTGGGCGAAGTGATGGGATAGTCGAAGTATCTATAAACCATACAAATAACAAAGCCAAAATTCTCTGGGATAACGATATTATAAAACTTTCACAAATCATAGAACTTATAAGAAGTATAGGATATAACGCATACCCATATGATGCAAGTATGCAAGAGATACAAGCAAATGCAAAAAGACGTGATTATTACTCAAGGCTTTTAGTTGGAGTTTTTACCACAATGAATATAATGTGGATAGCAGTAGCTCAGTATGAAGGTTACTTTACTGGTATGAGAAGTGATATAAAAAACATACTTAATTTTGCAGGTTTTATTTTAGCTACGCCTGCACTTTTTTATACAGGAGGCATCTTTTTTAAAGGTGCATATTACGCGATAAAAAACAGTTATGTAAATATGGATTTACTTGTAGTTAGTGGAGCTCTCAGTGCATATATATTTTCTATATATGTTATGTTCACAGGACATGGTGAAGTCTATTTTGAATCGGTAGCTATGATAATAACCTTTGTTTTTGCTGGAAAATACTTAGAAGTTTTAACTAAGAAAAAAGCAGTAGATACTATGGATACATTTAGCTCATCTATGCCAAGTGAAGTAACTATTATAAAGAAAAAAGAAAAAGTGGTAGTAGGAGTTGAGGCTGTAGAAATTGGAGATATAGTTGAATTAAGAGCAGGCGATAAGGTTGTAATTGATGGTGTAATCGTAAGTGGAGAGGGCTCTTTTGATTTGTCCAGTCTAAGTGGGGAGAGTGAACCACTTCTTTTAGGAGTTGGTAAAGATATTTTGAGTGGTTCTATTTGTACTGACAGTGTTATAAGATATAGAGTTTTAAAACCTTACAGTGAGTCAATGCTTAGTAAAATTATAACTCTTTTAGAAGATTCAATGGACAAAAAACCACGTATTGAAAAATTAGCCAACGCAATTTCAGGATATTTTTCTACTGTAATTTTGATTTTTGCAATACTTACTTTT
>CBDLTN010000028.1:0-19706 GCA_965306065.1 uncultured Sulfurospirillum sp.
GGTGGAGACGGTAAGTATTTTTCAAAGTTTTTCAAAAAATCTATATATGATAGGTCTTTGATATTCAGAGGAATGCTTAAAGCAATAAAAAATAAGGAAGATTTATAATGTTAACTGTTGCATTACCAAAAGGAAGAATTGCAGAAGAAACACTTGCAATATTTGAAAAGATATTTGGGGAGTCATTTGTTTTTGATGACAGAAAATTAATTTTAGAAGTAGGTGAATTTAGATTTTTACTTGTTAGAAATCAAGATGTCCCAGCTTATGTTTTACACCAATCAGCTGATATAGGTGTAGTTGGATTAGATGTACTTGAAGAAAAAGATGAAGACCTAGTAAGGCTTTTAGATCTTGGTATTGGAAAGTGTAAAGTATGTGTTGGAATGAGAGATGGTGATGAGTTAGATTACAATTCACCAGATATAAAAATAGCAACTAAGATGGTTAACATAACTCAAAATTATTTTTCTAAAAAAGCAATGGCTGTTGATGTTATCAAGCTTTATGGTTCTATTGAATTAGCCCCACTAGTAGGCCTTTCTGATGCAGTAGTTGATATAGTAGAAACCGGTGATACTATGAAGCAAAATGGTTTAAAAGTAGTTGAAACTATTATGGAGTCTTCAGCACACTTAATAGCAAATAAAAATAGTTTTATAAAGAAAAAAGAGGAGATAATTTCATTATATAGAAAAATATCTCAAGAGATTAAAGTATAGTGTTTAAGAGCTCTTTTTAAGAGAGCTCTACCACTTTCTCTATTTTTTTATTCAGTTCAGCCTCTCTTATTGGTTTTACTAAAAAATCAAAGGCTCCATGGTCAAATGCTTCACGTTTTCTAGTTTCATCTGTTGTTAAAACAATCACAGGTGTTTTATTAAGGTTGGACATTGACTCTAAGTTATTTAAAAACTCTATTCCATCCATAATTGGCATTTTTATATCTAAAAGAATTAACCCAATATCAGTTTGTTCTTTTAAAATATTCAGTGCTTCTAACCCATTTTTTGCTTCAACAATGTCACTAGCGTAATTACTTTTTTTAAGCATTGAGTGAAGTAATTTTAAATTTATAAAGTCATCATCAACAGTTAATATTTTAATCTGTTTATTCATATATTTTATCCCTTTAGATAAATTTTTGTACCAGCTCTTCGAGCTGTTTTTTACTTATAACATTTGATAGAACATTATTAAAAAGTGTTTTGTCCTCTTCTTGTATTTGGCTTGTAGGATCAACGAACATAATAGATGGTGTATCCTTGATTATTTCTGCCATTTCACTTGGTAAGACTTTAGAAATCTCTTTATCAAATAGAATAACTTTATAAGCATTTTTTTCTAGTTTTGATTTTAATTCATCACTAGAGTTTACGCTATCTATAGAATTAGTCAGTTTTGCTAAAACGCTAGAGAAGATTTTTGTTTCAATTGGACTTTTTTTGTAGACAAGAATATCTCTTTTGGGAATTTCAATCTCAGCTAACTCATTTTGAATCATTTCTATATCAGCTTTCTTGTTCACATCAATTTGACTCTCTTCAATCTCTTCAGGAGTTTCTATTTGTTTTTCTTCAATTTCTTGAACTTCTTCTATATCTTCATCTTGTACAACTACTGTGCTTTGTGGTACTTCTTTGTCTTCTTCAACAATCTTATCTTGTAAAAACATATTAAGAACACTTAAAATACTCTCTTTTTTTATAGGTTTAGTCACATACTCATCTAACCCTTCTTTCATAAATCTTTCTCTATCACCCTTTAATGCATTTGCGGTTACAGCTATTATTGGGATATGAGCAAGAGCGTTTTCTTTTTCGTATTCTAAGATTTTATGGGTTGATTCTACACCATCCATTACTGGCATTGCTATATCCATAAAAACAGCATCGTATTTATTTTTCATTCTCTCTTCTAGTGCAATTTTACCATTATGCGCTATAGTTATAGTTAACCCAAGCCCTTCTAGTGTTCTTTTGATGAGCTTTTGGTTGATTTCATTATCTTCAGCAACAAGTACATTAGCATCAAATTTCTTTCCAAAAGAGGGTTTTGAAGATTTTTTAATTTCTTTTAGCTCTTCTGGTTCAGGAGCTTTTTCAACTTTTGGTAATAGTTCTCTGTTTTGTTCTAATGCTTTTGTTAGTTTTGTTACATTAACTGGTTCATAAATTGGCGTAATATATTTTGTATTAAACTCTTCAAATCTACCTTGATGAGAAGCTTTTAAAACTAAAAACATAGGTAATCTAATTTTTTTGTATTCTTCAAGTTCTTCATCATTTAAAAGGTCAAAATCTGCAATAATTAGGTTGGTACCTGATTTATATATTAAATTTTTCAGTCCTGAAAACTCTTCATAGTATTTAACGTTCGATCCAAAGTATTTAAAGTAATCGTACATAAACTCTGCATGTATTTTTGTATTTTTTGCACTAGTTAAAAGGGCACAATTAAAGTCACTAAATTTATTTTGGAACTCAACATCGCCAGATGGAGATTCATCAAATTCTAATATAAAATGAAATTTACTTCCTTCACCTTCAACACTATCAACTTTAAGTTCTCCGCCCATAAGATTGATATATTTTGATGATATAGTAAGTCCAAGACCTGTTCCACCATATTTTCTTGTTATTGTAGAGTCTGCTTGGTTAAATGCATCAAAAATATCTTTTCTTTTATCCTCACTAATACCTATACCAGAGTCTTGTACACTAAACAACACTCTAGCTTTTCCTGCTGGAGCATTTTCTATTCTTCTTATTTCAGAAGTAATATGTCCATTAATTGGTGTAAACTTAACAGCATTACTCATAAGATTGATCATAACTTCTTTGACTTTTGTAGAGTCACCTTTTAGATAATTATTCAAACTAGGATCAATAAAACAAGATAGGTGTATATTTTTTTCTGCTGCTTTTGGTCCATATACCTCTATAGCATTTTCAAACTCATCTAATGGAGAGAAAAGAATTTCATCAATCTCAATTTTATTACTTTCTACTTTTGATAAATCAAGAATATTATTGATAATATCCAATAGATTCTCTGAACTTTTTTCGATAACGTCTACAAATTCTCTTTTTTCATCATCTAAATCAGTATTTTTGAGAAGTTCTGTAAAGCCTATAATTCCATTTAAAGGAGTTCTGATTTCATGTGACATATTTGCTAGAAATATACTTTTAGCTGCACTTGCTTCTTCTGCATTTTTCTTTTCTTTTGCAATGTTTTCAATTGCTTGATCTATAATGGAATATGCTGCATTCATTCCTTGTGCTGTGTTAAAGTCAACATTCTCTTCCGCTTCCGCTAGTTCACCAACTTTTTTAAAGATGTTTTCTAAGCCTCTAACATTGTTTCTAAATTGTTTAGCTAATACAAATCCGATAAACATCAAGATTACAGAAATTATCCAAACTCCTCCAGCTCCAGCTAGTTGACCAATAGTTTCATCATAATATCTTTTCATCTCCATATTAAGATTTTCTTTTATAGATTTTGAAGAGTTGTCTAGAAGAGTAATTTTTTTAGTCATTAGATTGAACCATAGAGTAGGATCAATTAAATATTCTCCATTTTGTGCAGCAAGGATTAATTCTGCTTTTGCTTGTTTTATCTCATTAATTAGTTTTTTACTTTCTCTTTTATTGTACATAGACATAATTTTTGATTTTGCTACACCTTCATGCAAAATAGTATAATCAAAAGTATTTGACTTACTAAACAAACCAATCCAAATATCTAAGTCTTCATCGTTAAAAGGTACATATTGGCTAAGTACTTTTGAAACAAAGCCTCTTTCTTGACCACTATATTCTATATCTTTGTAAACAGAGACTAAAGATGAACTAAGATTAACAATTTGTGAATTAG
This sequence comes from uncultured Sulfurospirillum sp., assembly GCA_965306065.1. Classification (GTDB taxonomy): domain Bacteria; phylum Campylobacterota; class Campylobacteria; order Campylobacterales; family Sulfurospirillaceae; genus Sulfurospirillum_A. The sequence goes on from CBDLTN010000028.1 coordinate 3,883, forward strand.
TTGCAATCTCGCCCAATGTTTGAAGTTCTGCTAGTATTTGTGCATTAATTTGTGAGTAGTATTTAAAAAATATTTTGTTAAAATCAACATTATTTAACGAGTCAACTTTTTTTCTTACATCAGTTATTTGATTCAATAGAGTAATTGCTTTTTTTATCCTGTGATTTGCTTCATGTGTTTTATAGAAGTCGTGAAACTTTTTCATATTTGCATTAACAATTTTTCTTTGTTTTGCAAGAGTTTCTTCAGCAATAGCACCATCACTAGCCATAAATGTTGAACTAAGACCACGCTCTTTTGCTATTGCAATTGATAAATTGTTTAAAACTTCTGTGGTATTTAGTCTACTTTCAAAAACAACGGCTTTGTTATACTGCTCGTATGAGAGGTATAGAAAATATGTCGAGAATAAGAATAGAATGATTAGTGGATATTGACTAATTAATCTTAAGGTGTCTTGGGTTTTAAATTTCATGTTAACTCTCCATTTGCATTATTAATTGTTCTGTTCATGTTAGTTCATTTCTAAATTTTTCAACAATGTTTTCAAATTTTTCTAATTCTATTTTTTTAGATTCAGGACTTATAGCATGTAAAATATTTTCTAATTTCTTAGAGAGTTGATGCATGTATAAATTATCTGATATTCCTTTTAGCATATAGATATTCTCTTTCATAACAGTCTCGTCATTTAGTTCTAAAGAAGTTTTAATAATAGGAATGGTTTTATCTATTTTATCCATATAATCAGTAATTAATTCTCCTATAAGAGAGATATCCAAACCTAGTTTGTCTACACATTGAGACAAATCAAAATCTACTTCTATATCTTCTTCCTTTTCTTCAGTACTCATTACTTGTAAATCAGGAGCTATTTCTTCATTTTCTTCAACATAGTCTGAAGTGATATCGAAAGTTGAATCAACTTGTTCTTCATCATCATATATTTTTATTTTTGGAGCATCTTCTTTAATATAATCATCTGTAATATCATGATTGATATCTGTTTTTTCATTTTCTTCATAGATAGCATCATCCACTCTTAACTTAAGAACTGGTTCATCTTCTTGTTTTTCTTCTGGAGCATTAAAATCAATCGATATATTTTTATCTTCTTCTGAGGAATTAAAATCAATTGATATGTCTTCATTTTCTTCTTTGTTAAAATCTTCTTCAAATGAAATTTCTTGAGGTGGTTGTGCTTCTATTGTTTCTTCTAAAGTTTCTTCTTTTTCTGGTTTTTCATTAAAACTTTCTGGAGTTTGTATTTGAGTAGAAGAGTCTGGTTGCATAATTGTAGATTCGTTAGATACTATTGTATTTTGAGATAAGTTATTTGTAAATTCTACAGCGTAGTATAGGTCTTCGTTTTGTGTTGGAGAGTATAAAAAAAGTTCTTTTATTTTTAAAGGTACTTCTACTTCATTTCCAGATTTAAGTTTTATAATAACACTTTTTTTAGGAGCACCACTATGTAAAGCGTAGTCTATCCATGAAAAATTTTTAAACTTAAAGATGTACCCAGGTTTATTTAAAAAAAGATCAGCTACATCGTTATGGACGCTTTTAAACTCATCTAAATCTTCAAAACCTAAAAAAGATAATTCATCTTTACCAATACCAAGGAAATCACCATTTTTACTATATAGTATCATTGTTTACCTCTCTTAAAGGGTTAATACTAACTAACTTTTGCTTAAAATCAACCTATTTATTTAAGAATTCATATAATTTTTTACTATTTTTCTTACCTGTTACAATTGTTAATTCATCTAAACTTGCTTTATAAATATTCTCAAAAGTCCCAAAATAAGAGAGTAGTTTTTTTATGGTTGCTTCTCCTATTCCTTTTACTTCTAAAAGATCTATTTTCATATCTTTTGAGAGTTTTTTCTTCCTATGAGTAGAGATTGCAAATCGATGTGCTTCATCTCTTAGTTTTTGAATAAGTTGAAGTCTTTTATCTGAAGGAGGTAGTTTGAAGTCATAATTTACTGAATACACAGTATCGTTTGCTTTGGATTTTGCTCTCATCGCTTTAGCTTCTTTTTTCTCTTTTGCTATTGCTAAAATGTCTATTTGTTGATCGTGTTCTTTTAGTAGTTTTGCAGCTAGTTTAAGAAGTGTGCTTCCGCCATCAAGAACCCATAAGTCAGGAGGTGAATCTTTTTTGAAATTTTTTATTCTTCTACTTAAAAGTTCTTTCATTTGTCCATATTCATCTTTGCTTTTAAGGTTGAAAATTCTATATCTTTCTTTTATAAATTTCTCTTCATATGTTACCATGCAACCAACAGGAGAGTCTCCACTAATATGAGAGTTATCAAAAACTTCTATACGGTAAGGTGTCTTTTTTAGATCAAAAAGCTCTTTAATTTCCTCTAGTATTGAGTTAGTGTTTTTATTTAAATATTGGCTAAGATACTCTTTTGCATTTTCTTTTGCAATATTTATTAACTTTAGTTTATCACCTTTTTTAGGTGTAACAATAGATATTCTTTTAGAATATTTTTGTTCTAGTACATGTTTTACATCTTCACTCTCTTCAAATTCATCTCCAACTAAAATTATAGGATTTATAAGTTTTGTTTCTTCATTATAAAATTGAAGTAATGCTCTTTTATATAATTCACCTATTTCATAGCCATTTGAGTTTTTTACAATATTGTGAATGCTTGAAACAACTTTTCCTTCTCGTATAAAAAGTCTCATAATAGAAGCAATATTTCCAATTACTTTCACAGCAAAAAGATCAAAATTTTCTACTTTTGCAAGATCTAAATGTATTACATGTAAAGAGTTTTTTATAGATTTTTGCATATCTCTAAGAAGTGCCGCTTCTTCAAAATTAAGATTTTGGGAAGCTTCTATCATTTTATTTTCAAGTTTAAAAATAAGTTTTTTTCTATCTATTAGGAGGGCAGTTGCTTCTTGGATTATTTTGGCATATTCATCTTTAGAAATTTTTCCTACACAAGGTGCGTGACATTTGTCTATCTGATAAAAAAGGCACTCTTTTTTTTCTTTTAGACATCCCTTTTTTTGTACAAGTTTACATGTAAGATATAAAGCTTTCAAAATATCATTTGCAGAGTTGGAAAAAGGACCATAGTATTTTATATTTTTTCTTTTCTTTATTTTTCTTGTGATTTCAAAACGAGGAAATTCATCATCCATATCTATCTTGATATATGGATAAGTTTTATCATCTCTCAATAATATATTATATTTTGGTTTGAGCTCTTTTATAAGAGAATTTTCCAAAATCAGTGCATCATATTGACTTGGTGATACAATATATTCTAGTCGATAAGCTTCACTTATCATTTTTCTAATTCTAGGACTTAGCTTATTTGCAGGCAATAAAGAAGGTGTAAATCTAAAATAACTTTTAACTCTGTTTTTAAGTATTTTAGCTTTACCTATATAAAGTAGTTTGCTATTTTTGTCATAAAATTTATATACTCCAGCACTATCAGGTAGGTTTTGTAGTTCTCTCTCAAGCATTATTTTTTAAAATCTCTTTTCTTATTTTTTCAAATACCTCATGAAGTTTTTCGTTATTGGTTTCATTTTTGAAATTCCCTAAAGAACGCTCTTCATAAAAGATAGTTGCATCTTTAGGAGCTTCTATTTTTGGCTCTTTTTTGTTTGATACAAATGCTTTAATATCTTTTAGGTTGATGCATTTACAGTTTGGGTGAAAATTTTCTATCTTATTTAATATGTCTTTTATCAAATTGCGTTTATAATTAAACTCCATTTTTGCACTTGGGTGCTTTAGAACAAAAAAAAGAGTATTGTTTTTTGTATAAATAAATTTAATAAAATTAGATAGAGAATTAGGAAGTAGCTTGATAAGCATATCAAAGCACTCTTCTTGCTCTAAAGTTTTTAAAGAAGGATGTTTTTTAAGATGAGAAATTATAGTTTTAGAATCTTTCATATTTTGATTATAGCATTTATTGGCTTTGGTCTTGTTGGGTGTGGTTATAAAGCTCCACCAAAATATGAAGAAACAACAAAGAGTCAGTAATTGAGAACTAAATATGACGTATTGATTGTTGGGTCTGGCGTAGCTGGATTAAATACAGCTTTACATTTACCAGATGATATGGATGCCTTGGTTTTAAGTAAAGACTATGCATGGGAATGCAATAGCTTTTTTGCACAAGGAGGTATTGCTGTTGCTTCAAATGAAGAAGATATTCCTTTACATGTAGAAGATACTTTAAACGCTGGAGCTGGACACTGTGATAGAGATGCAGTGGAGCTTATATGTAGTGAAGGTCCAAAAGCTGTAAAAGATTTAATTGAGTCTGGTTTTGAATTTGATAGAGATGAGAAAGGAAACTTACTCTATACAAAAGAGGCAGCTCACAGTACAAATAGAATTTTACATGCTGGAGGAGATGCTACAGGACGTGAATTACATCTGTTTTTGATGAAGTCTTTAAAGTTTCCAATTCTCTATAATACACAAGTAATAGATTTGCTTATAAAAGATGGTACTTGTTATGGAGTAGAAGTTTTTCATGATGGTAAGATTTTTAATATTTATGCAAAAAAAATAGTTATTGCCAGTGGAGGAGTAGGCTCACTCTACGAATACCATACTAACTCAAGAACTATAAGTGCTGATTTTCACGGAATATGTTATGAACATGGTATAGAGTTAAGAGATATGGAAATGATGCAGTTTCATCCAACAGTTTTTATTAAAAGTAGTGCTGTAAGAAAACAGCTTTTAAGTGAAGCTTTACGTGGTGAAGGTGCAAAAATCATAGATGAAGACGGAAAAAGATTTTTGTATGATTATGATGCAAGAGGAGAGCTAAGTCCTAGAAATGTTGTATCAGAAGCACTTTATGAACACCAAAAAACAACTGGAAAAAATATATATCTTGATGTGAGTGATTTTGAAACAGAACATTTTAGAAAAAGATTTCCAACGATTTATTTTAATATGAAAAACTTAGGATTTAATCTGCCATTTGATAGAATTCCAATTTCACCGGCATTTCATTATGCTATAGGTGGAGTAAAAACTGATTTAAATGCAAAAGTAGAAGCTGTTAAAGATGTATATTTTGTAGGTGAGATTGCCTCAGTAGGAGTTCATGGTGCAAATAGATTAGCTAGTAACTCACTTTTAGAAGGATTGGTTTTTTCTAAAAGAGCTGCAATTGATATATCAGAAACATTTACATCTAAGAAAAAAAATATAGAGTTTACATGTAAGAAGGTTGAACTTGTTAAAAGCGGTGATAAAGAACTTAAAAATGAATTGAGAAATATTATGTGGCAAAGCGCTGGTATAGTAAGATATACAAAAAATTTACAAAAAGCTTTGAATAGAGTCGAAGAAATGATAGAATTACCGACTGGAAAGTTGATTAGGTTACGTCTACTAACTTCTAGAGGAATTATAAAAAGTGCATTAAAAAGAAAAGTGTCTTTAGGTGCACACTACATTAGAGGAGAAAATAGGGCATGAAAAAATTGTTGATATTACTAGCATTGGTTAGTAGTGCATTTGCGTCAGGTGGAGAGTCATTGGTTGGTACGTGGGTTGGAGTCGCGTCTTTAGTTATATTTGTTATTGGTTACTATGTGATTGCAGCAGAAGAGGTGTATCATATAAATAAAGCTAAACCGGCTCTATTTATAGGTACATTTATTTTTATGCTTATTGGTTTTTACTATTTCGTAAATGGACTTGAAACAGAACCACTGCATCATGAAATTAAACTTTTAATATTAGAAATTGCTGAAATATTCTTTTTCCTATTAGTTGCGATGACTTATATTGAGGCTTTAATAGAAAGACGTGTATTTAATACTCTAAAGTATAATTTAGTCTCAAAAGGCTATACGTATAAAAGGCTTTTTTGGTTAACAGGTATAATTGCATTTTTCTTAAGTCCAATCGCTGATAACCTAACAACAGCACTTATTCTTTCAACTGTTTTAATAACAATTGAAAAGAAAAATAAGGCATTTTTAGTTCCAGGTGCTATAAATATAGTAGTTGCAGCAAATGCAGGTGGTGCATGGAGTCCATTTGGTGATATTACAACGCTTATGGCATGGACTGCAGGAAAAGGTAGTTTTGTAGATTTTATGTTCTTATTTCCGGCTTCAATTATAGGATGGATTGTAACAGCATATCTACTGTCTCGATTTGTTCCAGATGCAAAACCAGATTTTGATGCACAGAATGAACCAAAAGTAACTATTTTAAAAGGTGGAAAAATTATAATCGGTCTTGGTATATTTACAATTTTTTCTGCTGTAATGGCTCATCAGTTATTTGATTTACCAGCAATGTGGGGTATGATGTTTGGTTTATCTTTATTGAAACTTTACTCTTATAGAATGAAGAAAAAACATAAAGAAGATATACAGATATTTAAGTCACTTAGTAAGATTGAAAATGATACTCTTTTATTCTTTTTTGGTATTTTAGCAGCAGTTGGAAGTTTACACTTTATAGGTTATTTAGCTCTTGCAGCAAACTTATATGAAACATTGGGAGCAACTGGAGTTAATATAGGTGTTGGTTTTCTTTCAGCAATCGTAGATAATATTCCTGTTATGAGTGCCGTTTTAAAAGCGAATCCTACAATGGGACTTGATCAGTGGATGCTTGTAACTTTAGCAGCTGGTATTGGTGGTAGTATGATTAGTTTTGGATCAGCAGCTGGTGTTGGTGTTATGGGAAAACTTAGAGGTGTTTATACATTTTCTGCACACATGAAGTACTCATGGACAATAGTTATTGGATATATGATTTCAATGGGTGTTTGGTATATTCAATATGAAATGCTTGGATTTTATTTAAAGCATTAAAAAGTAATACAGTAGATTTTTATGAAATCTACTGTATAATCCGCGAAAAATTAAGGAATTACATTGAAAACTAATGTCCCTATAGTAGTTTTAGACTTTGGCTCACAGTATACGCAATTAATTGCAAGAAAATTACGAGAAAGCGGTGTTTATTGTGAAATAGTACCATATCGTGAAAGCATAGAAGATATAAAAAATAGAAATCCAAAAGGTATTATTTTAAGTGGAGGACCAGCTTCTGTATATGCAAAAGATGCTTATCATCCTGATAGTGAGATATATAATTTAGGATTACCAATTTTAGGTATTTGTTATGGAATGCAATTAATTAACCAACATTTTGGTGGTAGCGTAGTTCCTGCAGATCATCAAGAGTATGGAAAAGCAGAATTAAGTTTTGAGAGTGATCATAAAATCTTTAAAGATACAAAATGTGGTCAAATAGTATGGATGAGTCATGGCGATAAAGTTGAAAAATTAGCTGATGGATTTGAAAAAATTGGCTTTAGTGAGAACTCTCCTTATGCAGCTATTGCAGATGAGACAAGAAATATTTATGCATTTCAATTTCATCCAGAAGTTTATCACTCTGAAGAGGGAACAAAATTACTTAAAAACTTTGCTAAGTATATATGTGGATGTGAAAGTACATGGAATATGGGCTCATTCGCAAAAGAAAAAATTGAATTTATAAAAAAACAAGTTGGAAATAAAAAAGTTCTTTGTGGAGTAAGTGGTGGAGTTGATAGCTCTGTTGTAGCAGCACTTTTAAGCGAAGCTATAGGAGATCAGTTAGTTCCTGTTTTTGTTGATAACGGACTCTTACGTGCCAATGAGAGAGAACAAGTTGAAGCTATGTTCAAAACAAGAGTTGGAGTTGATTTAATCACAGTTGATGCAAGTGAGCAGTTTTTATCAAAGTTAAAAGGTGTAACTGACCCTGAAACTAAGAGAAAAATCATTGGTGAGACTTTTATAGAAGTATTTGATAAAGAAGCAAAAAAACATGATGGAATTGAGTTTTTAGCGCAAGGTACGCTCTATACTGATGTTATTGAATCAGTGTCTGTTAAAGGGCCATCTAAAACAATCAAATCACATCATAATGTTGGTGGGCTTCCTGATTGGATGACTTTTGAGTTAGTTGAACCTTTAAATGAAATTTTTAAAGATGAGGTAAGAAAACTAGGACTTGAACTAGGTCTTCCTAAAGATATGATTGGTCGTCATCCGTTTCCTGGACCAGGACTTGGCATAAGGATTATGGGTGAAGTGAATTATGATGATTTAGAGCTATTAAGAAAAGCTGATACTATTATGTTAGAAGAACTTAGAGCAACTGGCTATTATGATAAAACATGGCAAGCATTTACAGTATTACTAAACGTAAAAAGTGTTGGTGTTATGGGAGATAATAGAACATATGACAATACAGCTTGTATACGTATAGTTGAAGCAACTGATGGTATGACAGCAACTTTTGCTCATATCCCTCACGATATTCTTGAAAATATGAGTAGACGTATAATAAATGAAGTTGATGGAATAAACAGAGTAGTTTATGATATTAGCTCAAAGCCTCCTGCAACTATAGAGTGGGAATAAAATTTTGAGTATCTACCTCCTTAGTGACACTTATCACGAGGGGGTAGTGAACTTACCTCAGATTAAGATTATATGTAAAGATATAACACTTGATTTAACCTCTTATGATGCATTGATTTTTAGCTCTAAAAATGGCGTTAAAGCCATTGAAAATATAAATAGAAATTGGCGAAAAATATCTTCTTATGCAATAGGAAAACCAACAGCACAAAAGATAAAAGAACTAGGTGGTAATCTGGTTTATACTTCAACTTCTTCTTATGGAAATAGTTTTGCACAAGAATTATTACCAAAATTGATTGGAAAAAAGGTTCTTTTTTTAAGAGCAAAAAAAGTTCTTTCAAGTTTGGAAGAGATATTAAAAAAACATGGAATAGATGTTAATTCTCAGATAGTTTATGAAACTGTATGTACCAAAAAAAGAGTTTTACATGTAGAAAATGAAAAGAGTGTTTTTATTTTTACTTCACCATCAACAGCAGAGTGCTTTTTTCGTAACAATGATTGGTGTAAAAATTATATTGCTGTTTGTATTGGAGAGGTTACTGCTAGGGTAATGCCATCTGATATTTCTTTACATGTAAGTAAAACCCAAACAATTCAAGCTTGCATAGAACTTGCTAAAACATTAATTAAGCAAAATTAACCTATAATTATAAATAAGCCTGAGTGAAGCGACAACCGTATAATGAGGGTCCAACAGATAGTATTTTGTGGGATGTGTGCTTTCTTGGTGTGTCTGTGGTTTCGTTCGAGTTTTGCAAAAAACGAGAGATTGTAGCCTAAAGAGATGGTTAATCCTACGTCGTTGGCTTTATATGGGCCTAACGCATAAACGGAACGCCCACTCGGGTTTTTTTTATTTGGAGATTTAATGGATATATTGATTATTGGTAGTGGTGGGCGTGAGTATTCGATAGGTCTTGCTTTAAGCAAGGATAAAAATGTAGACAAGTTATATTTTGCTCCAGGTAATGGAGCAACTGATAGATTTGGTGAAAATATATCAATAAGTGATTTTGAAGACTTAGCAAACTTTGCAAAAGATAAAAATATTGAGTTAACTATAGTAGGTCCTGAAGCGCCTTTGGTTGATGGAATAGTGGATGTTTTTAAATCACACAACTTAAAAGTATTTGGTTCTTCAAAAGATGCCTCACAGCTTGAGGGCTCAAAAATCTTTATGAAAAACTTTTTAGCAAGAAATAATATCCCAACAGCAGCATATATAGAGACAACTGATATTAAAAAAGCAAATGACTTTATAGACTCTCTTCAAACTCCGATTGTAGTAAAAGCAGATGGACTATGTGCTGGTAAAGGTGTTATTATAGCAACTAGTCATGATGAAGCAAAACAAGCTGCAGCAGATATGCTAAGTGGTGAGAGTTTTGGAGATGCAGGAACTTCTATTGTAGTAGAAGAGTTTTTAGATGGGTATGAGCTTTCAGTATTTGCAATATGTGATGGTGAAGATTATAAAATACTTCCAGCCGCACAAGATCATAAAAGACTTCTAGATGGAGATAAAGGACCTAACACAGGTGGAATGGGTGCTTACGCTCCAACACCTTTAATAAACGATGAGCTATATAAAAAAATAAATAAAAGAGTAGTTGATCCGACTTTGAAAGGAATGAGAGACGAAGGTTATCCTTTTGAAGGTGTACTGTTTATTGGTATTATGGTAGTAAATGGTGAACCAATAGTATTAGAATACAATGTTCGTTTTGGTGATCCTGAGTGTGAAATACTTATGCCTCTTTTAAAATCACCTGCAAGTGAGCTTTTTTATAAAGCAGCAACTAAAGATTTAAAAAACTTAAAAATAGAGTTGAGCGATGAATATGCAGTATGCGTTGTTATGGCAAGTGAGAACTATCCATATAAAAGCTCAAAGCCAGCCGAGATTATCGTCGATAAATCTATTGATACTGAGATAGAAGAAAATACGCATATATCTTATGCAGGAGTTACTTTAGAAGATGGTAAGCTTTATGCAACAGGAGGAAGAGTTCTTCTTTGTGTTGGATTAGGCAACAGTATAAAAGAAGCAAGAGATCGTGCTTATAATAGATGTGGTGATATACACTTTGTTGGTAAAAAATTTAGAACAGATATAGCATATCAGGCATTAAAATAATGACTGAAGAAGAAGTAATAGAAAAATTTGAGAGGGAAAATATAACTCTCGCTCCATTGCCAAAAAGATTTTTAGCCTATTTTATAGATGAAATACTTATCTCTTTTTTATTTGTAATGATATATATTAGCTCGATTGAAGAGAGCCAAAATATAGAAGATACTATAAGTATTATAAATGGGTTAGTTATTTATATAATGATTTTAAAAATGATATATCAAACATTTTTTGTATGGATGTATGGTGCAACTTTGGGTAAAATTTTTATGAAAATAAGAGTAGTGTCAATTAATGATTTAGAAAATCCAACATTAGTATATTCATTAAATAGATCAATTGTTAGAATAATAAGCGAATCTATTTTTTATATTGGATTTATCTGGGCGTTAATGAACCCAAAAAGAGAAACGTGGCATGATAAGGCTGGTAGAACATTGGTAGTAAATGCTTTTTAGATTATTATTACCTTTAACCTTAACAATAGCCATACTTCAGGCTCAATCTTCTGCTCAAAAAGTAGAGATTCTAGCAAAAACTTTAGATAAAGACGGAACGATTGTTCATGCTCAAGAAGATGTTGTTTTATATAGTGATAAATATATAATTACTTCTGACGAGGCATATTATGATTATAATACCAGTGATTTAGAACTAATTGGTAATATAACAATCATGGAAGGAACATCATTTTCAACCAGAAGTGGATATGCTAAATTAAATATGCAGAGTGACAGTGGTGACTTGACTCCTATGTTTGCATATACGGGTGAGTCAAAAATGTGGCTTAAGTGTAATAATGCTCAATTTGATCCAAGGTACTACATTACAAAAAAATCTATTCTTTCAAGTTGTGATGTTCAAGATCCTGATTGGAAAATTGGATTTACAACAGGTGAGTACGATAGAGAAAATCAGTTTTTACATACATACAATACTCTTTTCTATGTAGCAGATATTCCTATGTTTTATCTTCCTTATTTTGCTTTCCCTACAGATACAACTAGGCGAACGGGATTGCTTCGTCCGGAATTTTCATTTGGAAGTAATGAAGGTTTTTACTATATGCAGCCTATCTATTTTGCGCCACAAGCAAATTGGGATTTTCAATTAAACCCACAAATAAGAACAAGTCGTGGTGCAGGTGTTCATGGTAAATTACGTTTTGCAGACTCACCTTACTCAACTGGTGAGATTTCATTAGGGCAGTTTAAAGAGAAAAGAGAGTATTTAGAAGAGAATGATTTAAAAAACATTAAGCACTATGGTTATACAATTAAATATGATAGAAGTAAACTTTTTAGTGGCTATTTTGAAAAAAATACAGAAGATGGATTATGGCTTGATTTTAATTATCTAAATGATATAGACTACCTTAACACTATTAATAATGATGAAAAAAGTTATGACTCTTTGGTCCAATCGACTCTTAATTACTATATGGAGAGAGATTTAGATTATTTTGGATTGTATGCTAAGTATTATATTGATACTTCAAAGTCATCAAATGATGATACCATACAAGAACTTCCTACTCTACATTATCATAGATTTTCAAATAATATCTTAGCTGAGAATATTTTTTATTCAATTGATTATAAAACAACAAATCTTACTAGTAAAGATGATTTAGATGCGATAACTCATGAAGCAAATGCTCCAATATCTATATACTTCTCATTTTTTGATAATTTTTTACACTTTAAAGCAACCGAAAACTTTTATTTCGCAAAAGTAGATTATGAAGATGGAGCAAAAGAGGGTGATGGACATGTTGTTCAAAACTATCATAGGCTTTCTTTGTATACAGAATTAGCAAAACCTTATGAAGATTTTTTTCATACAATGTATCTTGGTTTAGATTATACAATTCCTGGACATGATAAAAAGAGTGATGGTTTTAAAGAGATTGAAGCAGATTCAAATTTAGATGAGTTTGACTCATTACTTTTAAATACAAAAGAGAATTTATCAATCAACTTAGTGGAGTTTTTTTATAACTCTGAGGGCAGAAAAGTAGTTGCACATACTTTAAGACAAACGATAATGATGGGCAATTTAGCCGTAGATGAATATAAATATCAAGACCTAAGCAATAACATACACCTTTATTTTAGTAAAGACTTAACACTAAGTAATCTTATAAATTACTCATATGAACACTCTAGATTTTCTAAGTTTCAAACATCATTAAATTGGAAAATTGATGATTATAAAGCAAAATTTATACATACATATCAAAAAGATAATAGAGATGATGATGTAGATAACTATCTTACTTTTTCTGTTGATACAGATTACGTCAAGAATTATAATTTATTTGCAAGTTTAAACTATGATGTAGAAGATGATTATTTTAAATCTTGGCAGGTTGGCTGGACTATGAAAAAGAAGTGTTGGGATTATCGCTTAACTTATAGAGAAGAGATAGAACCTGATAGTTCTTCAAGTGGTTCTACAAACAAAAGAGGTGTTTATCTGACATTTAATTTGTATCCTTTAGGTGGGATAAGTTATGACTTTACAAAAGAGAGCAAAAGTGGGGAATAATGCAAGAGTTAAATGAGCTAATGTTTGAAAATAGAATAGATGCTACTAATAAACTCTTGGACATATTACCAGAAGATAAAATAAAAGAAAATGAATGTTTAATCGTTTGTATTTCAACTCAAGCCATCCCAATAGCTAATATAATAGCCGAAAAATTAAACTTAAATTACGACTTGCTTTTTTGCGAGCCTATATGTGCTCCAAATAACAAAAGCTGTACTATCGGTATGGTTAGTGAAACAGAAGAGATAGTACTACATAATGAGCTTGTAGACTCTTTTGAAATCAATTTAGATTTTATATATGGAGAGGCACATAGGCAATATGAAGAAAAAATATTGCCAAAAGTTTACAAATACAGAAAAGGAGATTTAATTGGTTCTTTAAGTGGAAAGAATGTTTTATTGATAGATGAAGGATGTGAGACCGGAATGACTGTCCTTTCAGCAATAAAGACTGTTATAAATGGTGGCGCTAAGTCAGTAGCATATGCTACTCCACTTATTTCAACAGATGTTTCTCACTCACTAGAACCCGTAACTGATGAGATATTTTTTGTACATAAAATTTCAAATTTTGTAGATGTAGAGTTTTATTATCAAATATTAAAAGAGTTAGACACAGATGCAGTGTTAGATATAATTAGTAATAGCAAAAATTACTTACCGTTCCAAAAAAGAGGAGAAAAATAGATGGAATATAAGATAGACGTAAATAACCAAGAAGAGATTTATGACATAGGCAAAGTTGCACGTCAAGCAGCTGGGTCAGTAATGTTAAAGATAAAAGACACAGTTATCCTTGCTGCAGTTTCAAGAGATGAAAATCCAGTAGATGGAAATTTTGTTCCACTTACTGTTCAATATATAGAAAAAACATATGCAGCAGGAAGAATTCCTGGTGGATATATCAAAAGAGAAACAAAACCAGGTGATTTTGAAACACTGACTTCAAGAATAATAGACAGAAGTTTAAGACCTCTTTTCCCAGATGGGTATGCATATCCAACACAATTGACACTTTTTGTACTTAGTTGTGATCCTGAAGTGGATCTGCAAGTTGCAGCTTTAAATGCGGCAAGTGCAGCAATGTATCTATCAGACATACCAATTAATAAAAATGTTGCAGGTGTAAGAGTTGGTTTTATAGATGGTAAATATGTTATAAACCCTACTAATAGTGAATTAAAAACAAGTTCCCTTGATTTATATGTAGCAGGAACAAAAGAAGAACTTCTTATGATTGAGATGCGTTCAATCGCTACTAGTGAATCAGTGGCTATGCCTATTGCTGCTATTGATCCTATGTTAGATCCTGCATTAGGAGAGAGTTTGGTTGCATCTCACAGTGCAAATGAATTTGATGAAGATGCAATTTTAAAAGCAATAGACGAAGCACAAAGTGCAATTACAGCAGCAACCACTGCATATGAGACAACATTTACACCTCTTAAAAAAGATGATGCCCAGCTTGAATATAAAGAAGATTTAAAAAATGACTCTATATATACATATGTAGATGAGTTTTATAAAGAAGATGTAAAACTTGCAGTTGAAAAGATGGCTAAGAGTGAAAGAGCAAGAGACTTAGACAATATTATAAAAACTATTATGACTGATAAAGTTGCTATAGAAGAAGAGTGGGAAAAAGAGCTTGTAAGTGCAGTTGTAAATGAGTATAAAAAGAAAATTGTTCGTGAAATGATTGTTTTTGATAGAGTTAGAGCTGATGGAAGAAATTTAACAGAAGTTAGACCTATTAGCATTGAGACAAATATACTTCCAAATGCTCATGGAAGTTGTCTGTTTACAAGAGGACAAACTCAAGCACTTGCTGTTATCACTTTAGGTGGTGATAAAGATGGACAGATGTATGATATGCTTACTGAGAAGAATGTAGAAACAGATGATTTTATGGTTAATTATAATTTTCCAGGTTTTTCAGTAGGAGAAGCAGGACCACTTAGACCCCCAGGACGTAGAGAGTTAGGTCACGGTAATCTTGCACGTCGTGCATTAGAACCATTACTTGACCCAAATAGACTACAAACAATTAGGTTAGTTTCAGAGATACTTGAATCAAATGGTTCATCTTCTCAAGCTACAATTTGTGCAGGTTCACTTGGACTTCGTGCAGCTGGGCTTGAAACAGGTAAACTTGTAGCAGGAATTGCGATGGGACTTGTTTTTGAAGGTGATGAACATGCAGTACTAACGGATATTATGGGTCTTGAAGATCATGATGGAGATATGGATTTTAAAGTAGCTGGAACAAGAGATGGCGTTACTGCACTTCAGATGGATATTAAACTTGGTGGAGTTTCTCGTGATGTTCTAAAAGAGGCACTTTATCAAGCAAAAGACGGACGTGACCATATCTTAGGAATTATGGAAGAAGCTGATAAAGAGATAGTTATAAACAATGATATTCTTCCTAAACTTGAACTTTTTAGCATTGATCCTTCAAAGATAGTAGATATCATTGGACAAGGTGGTAAAGTTATACGCGAACTTATAGAGAAATTTGAAGTATCGATTGATCTTGAGAGAGATAAAGGTGAAGTTAAAATTGCAGGTGATAACAAAACAAAAGTAGAAGCTGCAAAAGATGAGATTATGACTATTGTAAATAAACCATCATTTGGTGGACGTGGCGGTGGAAGAGACAATAGAGGCGG
>CBDLTN010000029.1:0-19481 GCA_965306065.1 uncultured Sulfurospirillum sp.
ATTTCTTTATTTTTGCAGAAGCAAAAAAAGAGAGAATTGCAATCTTTGAATCACAAAGTATAAATGTAGTTAAAAAATTTGATAGTTTTTTTAATTATTATAAAACAATAATAAAAAAATATGCTCCCTCAAAAGAGTTTATTTATCTTTTAAATGATAATTATTTTATAAGTAATCTATCTATTAACTCTTCTAAAAAATTAATTCAAAAAATAAAAGACAATGAAAAAGAAATTAAAGAGGTATATATATTTGACAAAAACTATAAAGAGAAGTTTGATAAAAAAATTCCTATAAATATAAAACATCTTTCTAAAAAAAAGGTATTGATTAAACAAAGAGTTCTTTTTGTATTTAGCTATATCGATAATAAAAAAGGCAGTATAGTTTTTGAGATTGATTTAAAGAGTTTAAAAAAAGATAAAAATATTAAAAAATATATAGATTACTATTTGATTTCAAAAAAGAATATTGTACTTTTGCATTCTAAAAACTTTATAAGTGATAAAAATATTAAATTTTTAGAAGATACAAAATTAATAGAAAAAGAAAACTATTTTTATTATACAAGTTCATTTGGTGAGTATAATGTAGGAACAAAAGTATCAAAAAAAGAGTTATTTGAAAGTATAAATTCACTTTTTCTTATAATTATCCTTTCTATATTTTCAATCACACTTTTATCATTTTTACACTCTATAAAAGCATCTTCTTTTTTAACCAGCTCGATTTATAAGTTAATCTCGGTGCTAGAGACAAATAGAGATGGGCAATATAATAAAATAAGCCTAAAAGGTGATGACGAAATAGAGTATTTTATAAAAAAATATAATGAGATGATAGACAGAATTTCTGTTTTTACACATGAGTTGGAAGATAAAGTAAAACAAAGAACAAAAGAGATAGAGAGACAAAAAGAGGAGTTAAAAAAGATATCACAAACCGATACTCTTACAGGAGTATACAATAGAAACAAGCTTAATGAAATAGTTCTTGATAAACAAAAATTTCATGAACATAGTGATAGTTCTTATTCAATAATAATCATTGATATTGATGATTTTAAAAAGATAAATGATATTCATGGGCATACAATAGGAGATGAAATTTTAAAAGAATTTGCCAATATCCTAAAATCCAATACAAGAGAGACTGACTTTTTAGGAAGATGGGGTGGAGAAGAGTTTATTATTATTTGCTCAAACATAGATAAAAAATTAGCTCTTAAAAAAGCAGAAGATATCAGAAAAAAGATTCAAAATACGGTTTTTGTAAATAACCTAAAACTTACTGCAAGTTTTGGAGTCTCACAGTACACTCAAAGTATCTCATATGATGAGCTTTTTGTTTTGGCTGACAATGCTCTGTTTAAAGCAAAAAACAGTGGAAAAAACAGAGTAGTTTTTCAATAGTTAACAAACAGAAGAGAAGATATTCTCTTCTGTTTTAATAATATTTTTTAAAATGGAAACATTATAATTGCAGTTGCTATGACAATCATTCCTAATCTTAAAGCTTTTGATAACCTATCATTTACTAAAGCATTGGATAAAATAGCCAAGCCTAAAGCAATTTTTACAAATGAAATCAGAGCTAAAAGCAGGTGAGTGTCTGGATGAATCAAATTTGGATTTACTATAAATGATATAGGTACTATATAAAGACCGATACCTAATCTCATCGCTTTTGAAACAACAGGCAACCAATTAGTTTGGGCCATTCCTGAAGCAATAAAAACAGTCCCACAAACTGGTGGGGTTATAGTTGAAAGTAGTGCAAACCAAAATATAAAAAGATGTGATTGGAGAGCTGAGAGTCCATACTCTTGAAGTATTGGACCTGCTACTGACACACAGATTATATATGCTGCAGTTGTTGGAACTTCCATACCTAAAATCAAACAAGCAAGTGCAGTTAGAAGTAGAGCAATCCAAAGCTCACCACCAGATAAAAACAAGATTGCAGAAGTGATTTTAACACCAACTCCTGTAATGTGTAAAACACCAATAATAATACCAGCACATATAATAACAGAAGCGATAGTCGAAATTTGCCTTGAAGCAGTAATACAACCATCTAAAAATTTGATGACAAACTCTTTTAGGGATATTTTCCAGTCTTTATTAACAAGAAGTAAAAAAATACTTGCAAATATAGCAAGGGCAGCTGAAAATTGTGGAGTTTTGCCAACAACCAACAGAGCATATAAAAGACTTCCAAAAGGAATAAGAAAAAATGGGCTTAGTTTAAGTACATGATTTAGACTAGGAATTACACTTTTATCCATAGCTACAAGATTATATTTTTTAGCAAATACATCAATACCAATCCAAACTGTAAAGAAAAACAGTATAGCAGGAAAAATTGCCGCACTCATAATATTAGTATAATTAACACTTAAAAGTTCAGCCATTATAAAAGCACCTGCTCCCATAAGTGGAGGCATAATTTGTCCACCTGTAGATGCAACTGCTTCAACAGCTGCTGCAAGACTTGAGGGGTATTTTAATCTTTTCATAGTTGGAATCGTAAAAGCACCAGTTGAAGCTACGTTTGCTGAAGCTGAACCTGAGATTGAGCCAAAAAATGCAGATGCTAAAACAGAAACTTTAGCAGCTCCACCTCTAAGTCTTCCTGCTAGTTTAGTTGACATAGACATAAAGGCATTACCACCTTCTCCTGCACCTACAAATGCTCCTAAAATTACAAATACAGCTACTACATTTACAGAAATTCCAGTAAGAGAGCCAAAAATACCACCTTCAGCTATGACTAGTGTTCCTAAAAAACTGTCCATTGGAATCTCTTGATGTCCAAAGTTTCCTGGTATATAATGTCCCCATAGACCATAAGCTAAAGCAATAAGCGCTGTTAAAGGAAGAGCAAGCTTTATAGCACGTCTTGCCATCTCTAAGACTGACAGAAGTAGGGTTATTGCTACAAAGTATTGGAATTTTCCTTCAAGTGAGCCGTATTGGTCTTCTAAATCAACATGATTTGAAATAATAAAATAAACACAAATAAGAGATAACGCTAATAATACATAGCCAAAATATTCAGTAAATTTTGATACTTTTGTGTTGTCACTAAGTAAAAATACCCACGGTAATACAAGAGCTAAGTGGACGGGTCTGCTTACTAAATTTGGCATGAGTCCTGTAAAAATCAGATATATATGAAAACCTACAGTTACAATTGCGAGAAGTGCTACTATCAAATATTTTTTTGATAGTAGCTCATTTTTAATATTATTCATGAGTAAAAGTTATTTTAGTTTCTCTGGAATATTTGCATTTATCTCATTATAATATTTTAGTGCACCAATATGCAGTTTTGTATTGAACATAGCTAGGTTTGAAGGAGTTATCGCTTTCCACCAGATATTTTGCTTTTCTAAGTCTGTTTTTGATTCCCAAAATGCTTTTGTAAATTTATATGCAGTCTCTTCACTCATGTTAGTTGTTGTGTAAACTCCAACTGGTAAAGTTGTTGTTGTTATGTCTGTATCAATTCCAGAGTATGTTCCTGCAGGTATTACTAACTTGTCTCTTTTAGTTAATTTTATTTGTTCATCACTCATACTTAAAATATTTATTTTAGTACTTGCCACTGCTTCAATCACATTTGGCGCAGGGTATGATCCTGATGTCGCAAAACCATCAATTTGACCGTTTTTAAGAGCAGCAACTGCACCTGAAAGCTCAGCTCCAATAAGTTTTGTTTTTCCTTCTAAGCCAAATAGTTTTATATACTTAGCAGCTTCTTTTGCTCCAAAACTTCCTTTTCCTATAAGTAGAGATTTACCCTCTAAATCTTCAAAAGTTTTAATACCAGATTTTTGGCTAACAACCATATGCATAGTCAAAAATGGAATTGGAAATAGTGATCTTATTTTTTCATAGTCTTTTGGGTTGTCTTTTTTAAACATCGCTTTTTTTGCAAGAGCAAGTTTTACCAAGACAGGAGGTGTAGTAAAGATATAGTTGCCTTTTCTTTTTCTAACCTCTTTAACGTTTTGAACAGAGCCTTGACTTTCTTCTATTGTTATTTGTAGTTTTTTGTCTGTTTTTTTCGTGATGTTTTCACCTATTTGAACAGCCATTTGGTAGTATGAAGATGAAGATTTCGCTGATTTGTAAGTAATTCTTGCTTCTTCATTTGCATTTAAAGTAAGTCCAAGTGAGCATATTGCCACAACTGATAAAAGTTTTGATAATCTCATAATCCATCCTAATTTTAATTTTAAAGATTATAGCAGTAAAAAAACTTACTTACAATATAAAAAGTATAGTTTTTTATGCAATTAGCATTTAAATCATCATTTAGATAATTATTATTGATATTGATAAGTTTTAAAAATTTAAATATAAGGTATAATTTATAAAAAACTAGGATAATTATGAGTTTACATGTAGAGACTAATTTAGCACATATACAAGATTTTGCAAGTGATGCGGATAAACATGGGGCATCACATTTTCCTATCTACAATACTGGTACGTTTGATTTAAAAAAACAAGAAGGTAATGATATTTATGATTACACTAGAAGTGGAAATCCTACTCGTGAAGTATTAGAAAATCTTTTTACAAAAGTTGAAAATGGAGCAGGGTGTGTTTGTACACATACAGGAATTGCTGCAGTTGCTTTGTTGTTTGAGACTGTTTTAAAAGCCAACTCTCATGTTCTTGTTGAGGCAGATTGTTATGGTGGGACATTTAGGCTGTTGAAAATTTTTCAAGACAAGTATAACGTAAAAGTTCATTTTAAAAACTTTTTACATGTAAATGAGTTAGAAGAGGTTTTAAAAGCCAATCCTATTGATTTGGTACTGTGTGAATCTCCTACAAATCCAGGTCTTAAAATTATAGATTTAGAAGCAATTGGAAATTTAAGTAAAAAGTATAACGCTCTTTTTGCAGTAGATAACTCTCTTGCTACATTCATATCGCAACGTCCACTTGATTTGGGTGCCGATTTTTCACTTTTTTCAACTACGAAGTATATTTCAGGTCATGGAAGTGTAGTTGCTGGAGCTATTGTTTCAAAAACAAAAGAGCAGGCTAAAGAGGTAGCTTTTTATGCTAATGCACATGGAAGAAGTCAAAATCCTATGGATGTCTTTTTAATAAGTTTAGGTATACCAACTCTAAAGGTTCGTATGAAAGAGCATGAAAAAAATGCCCTTAAAATTGCAAAGTTTTTAGAAGAACAAAGTTACATAAGCAAGGTTACTTTTCCAGCTCTAAAATCTCATCCACAATATGAGTTGGCACAAAAACAGATGGATTTTATACCTGGGCTTTTTAGTGCAGATTTTACTAGCATAGAGTTGGCAGAAAAGTTTATAGAAAAAACAAAAATATTTGGTGAGAAGTGTTCTTTTGGTAGTCCAGACTCTCGAATAGAGATTCCGGCAAAAATTTCTCATGCAACTTTTAGTAAAGAAGAGCTTGAAGCTATTGGTATTTTAGAAAGTACAGTTAGATTTTCTATTGGTTTGGAAAATATAGAAGATTTAATAAATGATATAAAACAGGCAGTTCTTTGAATCAGTTTTCACATATTTCATGTGGAGAAACAATTCCTCCACGTAACGTTCATGCTGTTTCTGTTTCTATACCTACTATGTCTGATGTTATATCTTATGAAGAGGGAACAAACAGTGACATTAAAAGTGGATATCCAAGATTTGTACTGCATCCATATTTAAAAAAGATGGCAGAGTATTTGCATAAAAAATACTTTTTAAATGAGACAGATGAGATAGTTTTAGTTAGTTCTACAAAGTTTGCAAATTTTATAAGAGAAAAATATAATATCAAAGAGAATATAGAATTTAAAGAAGAGTTTGGTGTTGTGTTAGTATCTAAAAAAACAGATGAATTGCAAAGTGTTTTACGTTTTATACAACATGTAGGATGTAATCTCTCTTCACGATTTGCAGAAAAATATCTTTATGAGAAAGGCTTAATTGACTCTTTACATGTAGAGGAATTAGAACCCTCAAAGAGTGCAAAAACTATAGTTTTACAAACCCTTTCTAAAGCATATCAAAACAACAGTATTTATTTGAGTACATCCGGAATGAATGCAATGTATGCGGTTTTAAAATCGGTTCAAGAGATACGTTCAGGTATGGTAATACAACTTGGGTGGTTGTATCTTGATAGTATGAATCTTATAGAGGGATATGATTCAAAAGTCTTTTATGATGTTATGGACTTGAATAAACTTGAAAATTTTTTACAAACAAGTGATAAAAAAATCTCTTGTATAGTCACAGAGGTTCCAACAAATCCACTACTTCAATGTGTTGATTTAAAACGACTAAAGAGTATTTGTAAGAAGTATGATATAACTTTGGTTGTAGATTCTACTTTTGCAACGGCTTTTACTAAAGTTGAAGAGGCTGATATTTTAGTAGAGTCGCTTACGAAGTTTGCATGTGGAAATGCAGACGTTTTAATGGGTAGTTTTGTTCTTAATGAAAAATATGCAAAGCATAAAAATATATTCATAAAATACTTAGATGAACCATATATAAAAGATATTCAAAGATTGGCTTATGAGATAAAAGGATATGAAAACAGAGTAAAAAAGATAAATATTAATAGAGAAAAATTAGTAGAGTACTTAAAAAACAAAAAATTTATAAAAACAGTTTATTATTCATCACTGAGCGGAGTTATCTCAATCACTTTTAATATAGGTTTTGAAGAAGCCTACGATGCTCTTAACTTTTATAAGGGACCAAGTTTGGGAACAGATTTTACTTTACTGATGCCTTATGTGTATTTAGCTCATTATGACCTTATCCTGTCAAAAGAAGGAAGAGAAGTTTTAAAAACAAATAAAATTCCTATAGATTTGCTACGTATCTCCGTAGGTACTGAAAATATAGAAGAGATAAAAAAGGAATTTGATAAACTAGATTTTATATAATTTGGAATACAATAGTTGTAAATATTAGTGTAAAGGGTATTTATGAGTGAAATTTATCTTGGTGATTTTGCAGAAACTCAGTCTACTAGTTGTTTTATGAAAGTTTTATATCTTCTTTTTATGCCTCTTGTTATATTTTTAATCATTGTAGCGGGATTTATGGATTGGATTCCTTTTAGAGTTGAGATTCATAGTATAGTTCTAATAGGTATTATATTTGTAATCTATCTTTTTTTTCTAAGACACAATGCTTTTTATGCTTCTTGTAAATTTATGCAAGATATAACTAATTTTAAAAAAGAGTTGAGTGATTATATTGATAAAAACCTTTTGGTTATTGGACAAACAAAAAAAGCAAATGCTTCTTATGATGATTTTGTAAAAGAGTATACTTCTGATTTAAGAAATGAGAATTTCTCCTCCGTTGCTGCGGGAATTTTTCCAACTTTGGGTATTTTAGGTACTTTTATCTCTATTGCCATATCGATGCCTGATTTTTCTTCTCAAACTTCAGCTGTTCTAGAGAAAGAAATATCACTCTTATTAGGTGGTGTGGGAACTGCTTTTTACGTTTCAATATATGGTATATTTTTATCCATCTGGTGGGTACTGTTTGATAAAACAGGTTTAAGTAAATTTGAAAAAACAGTAAATTCAATAAAAGTTAATACTAAAAAACAGTTTTGGAATAAAGAAGAGATAGAACAAACATATTTTAAAAAGAGTATGGAAAACTATGAAAAATTAAATCAAGTATTTCATAATTTTGCTCAAGATGAATTGATAGAAAATATGAATAAAACTTTAATGCAACGAGTGGAGATGTTTGAGAAGATTATAACTCATGAGCAAAAAGCTGTTCAAAGTACAACTATACAAATGAACGAGAGTATAAAAACAATGAAAACAGCACAAAGTGCTAATGAACAAATAGCTCTAGATTTTAAAGGAATGTTACTTTTGTTTAAAGATGCTTCTACTCAGCTCGAACAAAGTGCTTTGGCTTTTGAAAAAATGTCAAATTCTATTGTTATGAAAGATGAAAGTTTAGTGAAAATTGCTGATTCTTTAAATAGTATAAGTTCTCAAAATATAGACCAAATTCATCAATCAATAATAAAAAACTTTGAAGTAATGAAAAAAGATACAGATCAAATAGGTTGGGCATTTAACTCTTACCTAAATGAGTTTGATGAAAAATTTGGGAATAAATTAAAAGACACAATTGAAACAATAGATGATGAGGTTTCAAATATAGTCAGCTCTCTTGAAGAAGTTAAAAATCTAGAGACATCATAATGTATAAAAACACCAAAAATAAAGAAGAGTCAGGGAATTTTTGGATTTCCTATGCAGACTTGATGGCTGGTTTGCTTTTTATATTTATATTACTTGTAGGTGCAATTGTTATTAAATACGTATTTATTCAAACAGATTTACAAGCTATAAGAAGTGATTTACAAAAAGAGAAAGAGGCACTAGGTCTTAGTGAAGATGCTCTTAGTGAAAAGAAAAAAAGACTTGAACAGATTAAATTTAAACTTCAGTCTGCACAACAAGAAAATCTACATCTTGCTTTTGAGCTTAATAATGCAAAAAAACAACTTGATAGACTTGGTAGAGAACTTAAAAGTAGTCAACTTGCAAAAAAGAATTTAGATAAGTATATAGCAACCAAAATAGAAGAGATTGCTTTAAATAAAGAAGAAATTCAAAAATTAAAAGACCTTCTTTTTGAGTATGATTTGAGGGAAAAAGAGTTAAAAAAAGAAAATGAAAACTTTGTAATGCAGATAGAAAAAAACACTCATACACTTACTTTG
This sequence comes from uncultured Sulfurospirillum sp., assembly GCA_965306065.1. Classification (GTDB taxonomy): domain Bacteria; phylum Campylobacterota; class Campylobacteria; order Campylobacterales; family Sulfurospirillaceae; genus Sulfurospirillum_A. The sequence continues at coordinate 8,769 of CBDLTN010000029.1, forward strand.
AAAGATGAAGAGTTAGCACAGTTAGAAAATGTACTTCTAGTTAAAAGTAAAGAGCATCAGGCTTTAGTTGAAGAGCTTGACATAACAAAGGTAAAAATAAAAAGTTTAACAGGAATTAGAATAAAAGTGGTCTCTAAACTCAAAGATAAGTTAGGTAAAGATATAGATATAGATAAAGATAGTGGAGCTATAAGATTTAGCTCAAACATCCTTTTTGAACAAAATAGTTTTTTACTTAAAGAAGATGCAAAAAATGAATTAAGCAGTGTTTTACAAAAGTATATAAATACTCTTTTACTCGATGATCAAATCAAACAATATATTGACCAAATAGTTATAGAAGGGTATACAAACTCGGATGGAACTTATATGTATAACTTACAACTATCTCAAAAAAGAGCTTTAGAAGTTATGAAGTTTTTATATGAAAAATATCCAAAAAATGAAAACCTTTTTAGAGAGTATATAAGTGCAAGTGGACGTTCGAACGCAAATACTATATTAAGCGAAGATGGAAAAGAAAACAAAGATGCATCTAGAAGAATAGAGATAAAATTTAGGATAAAAAATGAAAAAGCAATCGCCGAACTCGAAAAGTTTTTGGCAAGATGACATTGTCTTAAAAACAACAAAGCATAGACAATGGATAGAGTATCTAGTAAAAAAGAGAAAAATAGAACACAGCAAATTTTCTAGTAGAATTATTAGATTTTTGAAAAAAATATTTTAATTATATTTGTGGCGAATACTCTTTTAAAGTTTTCTCATATTCTTTGAAGTTTGGCATAAACTTTTCTACATGTAACCAAAAATCTTTTTGATGATGTTTGTGTCTTATATGCGAGAGTTCATGAACTATGATGTATTCTATGCATTGAAGTGGTAGTTGGATTAGTGAGCTTGTAAAACTAAGCTCATTTTTTGAACTACAGCTTCCCCATCTTCTTTTTGTTTTTCTAAAAGTTATTTTTGCAGGATTTAGATTCATCTTTAAAGCCCATTTGTTTACTATATGTGGAACTATCTCTTGTGTCTTTTGTTTGTAAAAATCTGAAAGTTTTCCTTTTACATGTAAAGATTCTTTTTTCCCATAAAGTAGTACACATTTCTCTTCTTCAAAAATTTTAGATATAGATTTTCTTTTGTTTACATGTAAAAGCTTTTTAACTATCCAAGATGCTTTTTTTTCTACAATGGAGTTTACATATTTAAGCGAATAGTTTGGATTTTTTACGATGACCCCATGAGTAGGGTCAATCGTAATATATAAGTTTTTTAGTCTTTTGTTTGTAACTATAGTATATGGTAGCTTCGTACCTTTATAGTATATGCAGTGTTCTATTTGAACCAGCCTTTTATCTTATCTACAACGCCTTCAAAACTACTCTCATGTGGGCTACTTTCTATTCCAAAGTCTTCTTGAAGTTTAGTTAGTAGTTCTCTTTGTTCACTGGAAAGTTTTTTAGGATATTGTATTTTTATTTGTGCTACCATGTTTCCAAGCTCACCAGTGTGAACGTTTCTAACTCCTTCATTCATAAAAACAAACTGCTGTTTATCTTTGGCTCCCATAGGAAGTTCTAACTTTGTCTCTCCCCTAAGAGTCGGTAGAGTTAGCTCTTCACCAAGTGCAACTTGTGTAAAGAATAGAGGGACTTCTATATATATGTCATCATTGTGTCTTACAAAATGCTCATCTTCACCTACATTGGCTTGGATGTATAAATCACCTTGTTCTCCACTGTCATCAATATTACCACGTCTAGCTACTCTAATACGATTTCCATTATCTATACCTTCTGGTATATCTATTGCTACTGTATCACTCTCTTCGCTATATCCTTTTGCATTACAAGAAGAACAAGGATTTTCTATAGTAGAGCCTTTACCATTACAGTGAGGGCATGTTTGCGAGTAAGTCATAAATCCTTGTCTATAAAAGACTTGACCTTTTCCTGCACATTCATTACATGTGGATTTTTTTCCGTCACTGCTTCCTGTACCACTACAATCATCACAAGGTTTTTTATAGCTATATTTTACCTCTTTGTTGCAGCCAAAAATTGCTTCATTAAATGCTAAATCAACTTCTACTTCAGTATCAAGTGGATACTTTCTTTGTTTTCTTTGACCTCTTCCCCCACTGCTAAAGCCACCACCAAAAACTGATTCAAAGATAGAACCAAGGTCTCCCATAATATCTTCATAGTTCATATCAGAGAAGTGAGAAAAGCCTTGAGAATCAAGTCCTGCTTTTCCATATCTGTCATAAGTTGATTTTTTCTCAGGGTCACTTAGTACTTGATATGCTTCATTAACTAATTTAAATTTCTCTTCTGCTTCTTTATCACCTTCATTTCTATCTGGGTGAAATTTTAAAGCTTGTTTTCTATATGCTTTTTTTATAGCACCACTATCTGCATCTTTTGTTATTTCAAGTATTTCGTAGTATTCTAAATCCAATTTGTAGTTCTCTTTTCTGTAGTTTTATAAGTTTTCTATTTTATCGAAAAAAAGAAAAATTATCAATAAATTGAATCTGTTTTGTTTTGATTATTTTTGTTTTTAAAAATAGGGGTGTAAGAAGTATGTAAAACTTCTTACATGTAAAGATTTAAAATTTACTTTCTAAGTTTTTTGTCCAAGTTTTTATTCTCTCATCACTCATGTTATTTTGGTTGTCTTCATCAATAGCAAGTCCAACAAAGCTACCATCAATGCAAGCCGTGGATTCTCCAAATTCAAAATCACTTATGTCTACATTATCACCAACAATAGTGGCACCTCTTTCTTTAACCTTATTATATAAGATTCCCATGCCATCTAAAAATGTATCATAATAAGAATCCTGATCTCCTAAGCCAAAAAGGGCAATTTTTTTATCATTAAAATCTATATTGTCAAGTTCATCGAAAAAATCTTCCCAATCATCTTGTAAGTCGCCATCACCCCATGTTGAAGTACCAAGTATGAGGTTAGTACTGTTTTGAAAGTCTTCATTTGAAGCATTAGAGATATCTACTAACTTTGTTTCGCAAGATAAATTCTCTGCAATTTTTTGTGCTACTTCTTCGGTAGACCCACCTGTACTTCCAAATATAATTGTTATTTGCATTTATGTTTTCCTTTAATGTTTTTTAAACAAAATGAAAAAGAGTAGGGTATAAGTTTTACTTTGTACTCATCTTCATTTAGTGATAATTCTGGTAGTTTTAATTCAATATGTTTTTTAAAACTATTGCTTTTAGGATAAACAAAATATACTTGATTATGTTTTCCTATTTTGAGTTCTTCTTTTGCTAAAGTTGCTTGGGTATTGACTTGCATACTGTTTGTATCAAATGAAGAGAAATAAGGAACTACAAAAGTAGAAGTTGTATCCTCATTTACGCCCATTATTGATATACCATTTTTTACAAAGCTTACTTTTTTATCTTTATTTACTTTTTTAATACGCTCATATACTAGATTAGTAAAAATATCACCTAGATCAAACAAAATTTTTAATTGATCATTTTTATATATAAGCTCAATCCACTTTGCTAATAAAAGCCTAGGTGTTTTGTTAAACTTTTTTTTATTAAAAGTATGTTTTTTAGTTAAATATTTCCCTTTTTTTATGTTAGAGATGGATAAAAAATTGTTTATTGTATTTGTTGATACAACATCGACTTTAAAACTTTTTTGCATTTTGTAGTTATGTATAAAGCTTATAGGTATAAGAGATTCAATTTTATGCGAAAAGATTTTAAATAGAGTTTTTTGCGTATTAAACTCTTTGGAGTTAAATCTTAATTGCTTGGGCATATAATAGTTAAACATTGATATAAACAAGGCTCTTTTTTGTTCCTTTGAATATATTTGTTCGCACATAGGTAAATACTCTTTATAAACCCCATCTAGAAACTCAAAACCTATAAACTCAAAACTTTTATTCATCTAACAAGTACAACCGTCTTGTTTTATTAGATCATTTTTCATCTAAAATCCTTTCTGATAATAAATATCAAATTCAATTGTAGAGTAAATTTACTTAACTATATATTAAACTGATAATCATTTTCAATATTATTTAACTTTAAGGTTTTTTTGTTTATCATTCGTAAGTTTAAAGGAGAAATTGTGAAATTATTTATAAATACAGCATTAATGATATTAGTCTTTGGGAGTTATTCAACATTAAGTGCAGAAGATATAAATTCTAAAATTGGAAATATACCATTAGGTAATGTTGCGGGAAGTACAGGAAATGTTTTCCCTAAAGGTAAAAGTAGATTTATTATTAAACATATGCTGTTATCTAAAGATGGTGCATATAATGGAAATGATGAAGTAGTTGATAGTAAAAAAAGGAAAATGGATTTAGATGTAACACATTTTCTTTATAGATATGGATTAGGAAATGGTTTTGATGTAAGAATAGCAAGTACGTACGTGCAAAAAAAACTAAATCAAACTATACCAATGGGACCAATGGCAGGGAAAAATTTTAATTTAAAAAATAGTGGGATGGGTGATAGTAGAGTTATTTTTAGATATGAATTACTAAATCAAAAAAAAGGTTCACCTCTGTTTTTAGCCCTTGGAGCTGGTGTTAAATTACCAACAGGAAGTACAAACAAATCTTTTAGTACACCAATGGGAATTAAGAGGGCAAACCAAACTCAAACTATGCAATTAGGAAGTGGAAGTTTTGATTATATAGCTGAAATAGGTGCTACAAAACTATTACCAAATTCTAGAATAGATGCTCATATGATGTATTTATTTACCACAGAGGGATCAAATAATTATGAATTTGGTGATAAGTTCAAATGGAATATAGGGTATTCATATGCAATCAATAAATACTTTGATGTACAACTGGAGTTAGATGGAATGCATATGGCAAAAGATAAAAGCAATGGTAACAGTGTAGATTATAGTGGAGGCGATTTTATTTATATAACGCCTGGAATTCACATAATACCAAGTAAAAAATACGATATTAGTCTAGGTTATTCACACATGATACATAGAGATAATAATTATGACAACTCAACAAATACAGCAGGTCTAAGTGAAGATCATAGGCTGATTTTAAGAGTTGGCTATAACTTTTAAGTAAAGGAAAAAAAATGGCACAACATATAATTGATAAGATAAATAATTTTAGCACTTTTAAGTTTGATGTGAAAAATAACAGAGTAGTAAATTTAAAAAACTCAGACACTACAGACATAGATGAGTTTTTAGATATTCAGTATTTGCTTGATTGCAATAGAGTTGTATATGATTTTCAAAAGAATTTTGAAATACAGATATTTAGTAAAAAAAGATAAGTTTTATGTTTCTTGCTTTAGCCAAAATAGTACATTTATTGACTATGACATTTTTTATAGGTGTTGTTAGTTTTAGAACTTTTATAATGCCTGTATTAAAAACAAAATATGACAAGCATACATATTTAAGAATGAATAAGTTGATTGGATTAAGAGCAAGAGGCATTATAAAAATAAACAATATATTTTTAATTCTTAGTGGTATGTATTTATTGAGTTTACATGTAGACACTACAAATGTTCTATTTAATATCAAAGTAGGACTTGGTTTAGTGTTGGCATTAACATTTTACATAGTTCCACTAATTATGAAAAAATTTAACCATTTAAAATGGTTTTGTGCATTTTTTCATCATCTTTTTTTTAGTTTGATGTTAAGTGTTGTTGTTCTTTCTCAACTAATGTTTATTTAATAAAGGGAATAAAATGATAAAAAAAATAAGTTTAGTATTTATGTTGTTATTTAGTGTAAATGCATTAGCTACACAAAAAGTAGAAAAACTTGTAATCGCGGGACCTTTTGCATCTGTTTCACATCCTATCATGCACATGATTGCAACTGATGCACTTAGTGATGTTGCTAAAAAAGTAAAATTTAAACTTTGGAAAAACCCAGATGAACTTAGAGCTTTAGTGATAAATAAAAAAGTTCAATTCACTGCAGTTCCTACAAATGTAGGAGCAATTCTTTATAACAAAGGAGTTGAGTTAAAACTTTTAAATGTATCTGTCTGGGGAATACTAGGCATGATAACAAGAGATAAAAACTTAAAAACTCTAAAAGATTTTAAAGGCAAAGAGATAGCAATGCCATTTCGTGCTGATATGCCTGATATTGTGTTTGAGCAAATTGCAAAAGCACAGGGTTTGGATATAAAAAAGGATTTTAAATTAAAATACTTTGGCTCTCCTATTGATGCAATGCAGATGTTGATTATGAGAAGAGTTGATCATGCTCTTTTAGCCGAACCAGCAATCTCAATGGCGTTAAGAAAAACAAAATCATTTCCTTTAAAGCTGGTTGCACCTGATCTATATAGAAGTGCAGATTTACAAGATGAATGGGGCAAAACATTTAAAGTAGAAGCAAAAATACCGCAAGCTGGTATGGCTTATTTGGGAAAAGTAGAAGGAAATGAAAATTTAATTAAAAGATTTAATGAAGAGTATTCAAAATCTCTAAAATGGTACAAACAAAATCCAAAAGAAGCTGCAAGTCTCACTGTTAAAACTCTAAAAATGTTAGGTGAAAAAGGTTTAGAAGACTCTATACCTCATGTAAGATTGGAAAATGTTAGTGCTAAAGAAGCAAGAGATGACTTAGAGTTTTTCTTTGAGATTTTAAAGCAAAACAATCCAAAGGTAATTGGCGGAAAGTTACCAGATGATAAATTTTATAATTAAGGATATTAAATGAGGTTAGATTGTATTAAAAAAGGGCAAAAATGTAAAATTAAAAGAATGCATGGTAAAGGAAAACTTATGCATAAGCTTTTAGATATGGGTTTTGTTAATGGTGCTAATATAGAAGTACTTAGGGAAGCTCCATTTTATGACCCTATGGAGTTAAAAATACAAAACTATCTTATTAGTCTACGAAAAAGTGAAGCAAAAAACTTGGAAGTTGAACTAATATGATAAAAGTAGCTTTAGCGGGACAACCAAATTGTGGTAAATCTACAATTTTCAATATGGTAAGTGGAATAAATCAACATATAGCAAACTATCCTGGAGTTACAGTTGATAAGAAAGTAGGTAGATTTGAGTATGAAGGTAATAAAATTGAGATGATTGATCTTCCTGGGACATACTCTTTTAGTTCCTATTCATTAGAAGAGAGAGTTGCTAAAGATTTTATTATTGATGAAAAACCAGATGTTATTGTTAATGTAGTTGATGCTTCAAATATAAAAAGAAATCTTTATCTAACTTTTCAACTCTTAGAAATCGGAATTCCCGTTGTTGTAGTTTTTAATATGATGGATGTTGCTACAAGAAGAGGAATTCAGATTGATATACAAAAAATCTCCGAAATGCTTGGATGTAAAGTTGTTAGTGCAAGTGGAGCAAAAGGGCTAGGTTCTAAAGAGATAATGGAATCAATAGTTTATACAAAAAACAGTGCTTGTGATTATGAAGAATTTAGAATCAACTATGAAGAGTTAGAACCTCATATTAAAAACATAGAAGAGAATATAAAAGACAATAGTGTATTTTTAAATAAAAGATGGTTGTCCATAAAAGTATTAGAGGGTGACCAAACTATTATTAAAAAACTACAGGTTGATTCAAATGATATAGAAGAGATAGCAAGAGAGCAAGAGAGTGCTTTTCATGAAAGATATGATAAAGACATTGCAGCATTTTTGGCAACTTTTAGATATGACTCTTCAGATATTATTTTTCACAAGGCAATAAAAGAGACAAAAAAAGAGACGAAAACAGCAACAGATATTGTCGATAGTATAGTTTTAAACAGATGGTTTGCAATGCCTATACTGTTTTTTATTATGTTTATGGTTTATGAGCTTTCTATCGTATATGGTTACAAATTGACTGATTATACTTGGCCAATTTTGGCTACATTTAAAAATTTTGTTATTGACATAGTTCCTGCAGCTGATTTTATTGATGTACCTATGATAACTGATTTATCTATTTGGATGGTCAATAGTGCAAATGCTTTGATGAATTATTTGCCTATATTTTTTATACTCTTTGCTCTTATAGCTATTATGGAAGATGTGGGATACATGCCTAGAATGGCTTTTATATTAGACAGGATATTTAAAAAATTTGGTTTACATGGACAATCAACTCTGCCTTTAGTATTAGGTGGAGCTATGGTTGGAGGTTGTGCAGTTCCTGGTGTTATGGCAACAAAAGGTATAGCAGATGACAGAGCTAGAATGGCCACTATTTTAACAGTTCCTTATATGAATTGTTTAGCAAAAGTTCCATTTTATACTCTTCTTTTAGGAGCATTTTTTAAATCAGAGATGTCAATAATGATGTTTTATATATCAACTGCTACTATATTTACGGCTCTAATTGTCGCAAAAATATTGACTAGTACAGTTTTACAAACAAGGGAAACTGCTCCTTTTGTTATGGAGTTACCACCTTATCACCTACCTACTTTTAAGGGTGTAGTTATAAAAGCTTTTCAAAGAGTTTGGGTATACATTTATAAAGTTGTAACTATTGTTTTAGCAGTGGCAGTTATCCTTTTTGCGATGTTGCAATTTCCTGGTCTTAGTGAAGAGTCCCAAGCAAAATATGATGCTGAAGGACATAAGGCATTGGTGAAGTTTGATAAAAAATCAAAAAAATCAAAATATTATGAAGAAGTTGATACAAAAGAAGAAGTATCTGCACTTTTAAATTATTATGATGGATATAAAGCTAAAAGAATGTCTGTTACAGGTAAAGAAGGAGCCAAAGAAGTAGATTTAAAATATATTGAATTAAATGAAAGTTATTTTAAATTTATCAAGCCTAGAAAAGATAAAGAAGCGAGAATAATAAATAAGAATTTAAGAAAACTTTCAAAACAGAGAAAAAGAATTTTGAGAAATATAAAAAATGAAAAAGTAGAGAATTCTATTCTTGGTATGGCAGGACGTTCGATGGAACCTATTACAAAATATGCTGGATTTGATTGGAAAATAAATGTTGCATTTTTAAGTTCTTTTGCTGCTCGTGAAAGTGCAGTAGCAACTCTAGGTTCACTATATGAAAATAATCAAGCAGATTCTCAAAGAGCAGAGGTTGCAATGGCTGAAAACAGTGGATATACACCTTTACATGCTGTAGCTATTATAATTTTTATGTTACTCACACCTCCTTGTATAGCTACTATGATTGTGGTAAAGATGCAAACAAATAGTTATAGATGGATGATGTTTGCAATATTTTTTCCAGTCTTTTTAGGTGTGGTTATATCTTCAAGTATATTTTCAATAGGAAGTGCTTTTGGATGGAGTGGGGTTGATGCTATGACATATTTTTATTTTAGCATCATAGCTATTGTTTTAATACTTGGTTTATTTCCATCGAAACTAGCCAATTGGAGAGGAGGTTTTAATATAAAGCCTAAATAATATATAAAAGGAGAGAACAAGAGGTACACAGGGGAAACTCATACTTTAGTATGAAAAATTTTATAGGAAATATTTCCTAAGAGTAAATTAAAAAATAAAGGAAAAAAATGTTAAAAAAAGCATTGATAGCATCTGTATTATTAACAAGCTCTTTATTTGCACATAGTGCAATTATGAGTTGTTTTGATAATGGAGATGGAACAATAACTTGTGAAGGTGGTTTTAGTGATGGCAGTAGTGCTAGTGGAGTAAAATTTAGAGTTGAAGAAGGTGGTAAAACTGTTATAAGTGGGAAAATGAGTGAAGATAGTGAATTTACTTTTAAAAAGCCTAAAAGCGCTTATAATGCAGTGTTTAACGCTGGAGAAGGACATCAAGTTTACATAAGTGGTAAAGATATAACAGAGTAGTTGCCAAGTGCAATAAAAAAATAAAAATTAAGGAAATTACAAATGAAAAAAGTTTTAAGTGGAATCGCATTATCGTCAGTTTTATTAACAAGTGGAGCATTTGCTCATTTTCAAATGAATTATACTCCAAATACAGCTTTGATTAAAGGAAAAACTATTGAGTTAAGACAAGTATTTACTCACCCTTTTGCTGATGAGCATACTATGGATATGGGAAAACAACATGATAGTAAAAAATTCATGCCAGTTGAAGAGTTTTATGTAATCAATAAAGGGAAGAAGAAAGATTTAAAATCTACTCTTAAAGAGATTACTTGGACAGGAAATCATAATACAGGACACGCTTATAAATCTCAGTATAAAGCAAGAAGAATGGGTGATCATATGATGATACTAAAACCAGCACCATATTATGAAGGAAATGAAGATATCTATATCCAACAAATTACAAAAACTGTTATCAATGTTGCAGGAACTCCAACTGATTGGGATACAGATTTAGGGCTTAAAGCTGAAATTGTACCTTTGACAAAGCCATATTCTATTTGGACTGGCGGATCTTTTTCAGGTGTTGTAAAGAGTAATGGAAAACCAGTTCCTTTTGCTGAGATTGAAGTAGAGTATCTTAATCACAATATTGATTTGAATAAAAATAAAATGAGCAAAGCTCTTGTAGAAGCGCCTCAAGATAGTTTTGTAACTATGGGTATTAAAGCAAATAAAGATGGAGAATTTACTTTTGCTATTCCTAAAGCTGGTTTTTGGGGTTTTTGTGCACTTGGAGTAGGAAGTGACAAAGAGTATAAAGGTAAAGAGTTAAGCCAAGATGCAGTTATTTGGGTTGAAGCTAAAGATATGAAATAGTATCTTAGATACAAG
>CBDLTN010000030.1:0-19307 GCA_965306065.1 uncultured Sulfurospirillum sp.
ATACTTGAGTTGTTTAAAAAAGAAAAAGGTAAACATTTTGATCCTAAACTAATCGATTTGTTTATGGATAATCTTGATAAGTTTTTAGAAATCAAATATACATTAAAGTAACTTTGTAACTTATTTTTTTTTAATTTTTATTTTAATTTTTATTTTATTTTTTTACCATTTTCATAATATATTGCATATTTAAGTTTTCCATTTTCTTCCCACTCGCTAAAAGATCCATCAGACTTACCATATTTATAAGTATTTTCTCTACTTTTTTTACCATTTTCATAATATTCAGTAAATAAACCATGTAGTTTTCCATGGTAATAGTTAGTTTCTTTTCGTATACTATTAGTTTCATTATAATAAAAATAAGTACTTAATCCATGTTGTTGACCATCTTTAAACGTTTCTATTGAACTAATATTACTATTATCTTCAGTATCTCTCCAAGTTGTAGTTTTTCCATTTTTTAAGCCATCTTCATAGTTTATTTCCTGATGAACAAAACCACGCCAATAGTTTTTTTGGATTTTTATGTTCCCATTTTTATGCCACCAAGTAGATAGTCCATTTTTTCTACCATCTTCATAGGTATGTTCAAATTTATTTTGACCGTTTTCATACTGTTCTATTTCTTTTCCATTGAAAGGTTTTGATTGATTAGGTTCAAAATATTGTTCAGAGCCGTTTCTTCCTCTGTTTTGTAGAGTATTTGAATCAACTACTTTTTCTGTTTCAAAAAATTTACTAAAAAAACCCATGATTTCTTCCTTTTATATAATGAGCTAATATTGTAACTTACCTAATATTTAGTTGCCATTAATTCAAAAATAATTGTTTGTTAAATTTATCGAATATATCAAGCAATCAAATACTTAAGTTGAAGAATAATATTGAAAAAGAGCTAAGTATCTAAAATGTTCTAGATAACTTATAAAAAACAATAAAAACTAACTAGTTATATCTATGCTTTGTTTCTTTTAGTATTTTCTTCTTTCTAATTATGAAAGTCAGATGTAGGTTCTGAGAAGAAAAAGCCTTGGTAGTAATCAAAACCCAATTTTTTCGCTTTTTCAAAAGTGCTGTTTGAGTTTATATGTGAAGCAATTGTTTTAATATTTTTTTCTTCACATGTAGATATGATTTGTTTACATGCAAGCATGGCTTTTTCATCTACATTAAGAAGTCTGATTAGGTTTCCTTTTACTTTTACAAAATCTACTTGCAGGTTGTTGATTGCATCTACTTTATCGATATTATCAAGGCAGATTAGTATGTCTTTACTTTTTAAATCTTCTAGTATTTTTGGAAGTCGCTCATCTTTTAAATACTCATCATTTTGAAGCTCAAAGACTGTATTGTTGTTTTTTGCGTTGCTTATGTAAAGAGAGTATAACTCATCATTAAAAAGTTCACTACAAGAGATATTTATAGCTTTTGGATTGTTGATATTAGTCACTTTTTTTACTATAAGTTTAACCATTTGAGTATAAAACCCTTTTTGCTTTGCTATATTTAAAAATACTTTTGGAGGGATAGTACGGTTTTTATTGACTATACGAATCAGAGCTTCATGATAGATAACTTTGCCTTTTAGGTCTATTATCTTTTGAAAGTAAGGAGTTATTGTTCCATCTTCTATAGATTCACGAAGCAAAGAGCATATATGTTCTTCATCTTCTTCTAAAAGCATATTTACAAAATCAGAGTAAGTCATGAAAGGCTGATTTTCTTTCTGGGCTATTTTAAGAGCTTTTTGGGCTTTTTCAAGAAGGTTGTTTTGGTCTAAACAGATACCAATATGTGCTTTAATAGATAGCTTGTTTTCTTTATATACATATTTTTGAGCTTTTATAAAATCACTAATCAAAAACAGTAATTTTTCCATGTCTGCTAAATCAAAAGGCATATCTTTTACTAAAGCAAACTCATCTTCTTCTACTCTAAATGCATGCATATCATTATTTGTAGCAAAGTCCACCAAAGATAAAGCAAATGTTTTGAGTATAAAATCACCAGTTTCATCACCGTAGGTTAGGTTGTATTGTTTAAAATCTTTCAAATCAATCAAAAAAAGTTTAGGGTGTTTAGTATCTTGAAGAGTCTTTTCTAATGCATCAAAAGATGGGATATTAGTTAAAGAGTCTATCAAATTTTCTCCTTCGCCTTTTCATATTCTTCGGGATGATTTAGGTTTGAAAACGGCTCATCATTTTCAAAGTCAACATACTTTGTTTTTACCTTGTCTAAAAGGTTTCTTATTTTATGATTATTCTCTTTTATTTGCTCTTTTAAAATTGGTAATATACAAGGAGAGTAGATAGCACAAAGTTGGTGAGAACCATAAGGAGAACTTGCTATTACAACATCATTTTCCTCTTTACATGTAAAGAGTTTTTCAAATACCTCTATATCTACAAAAGGAGTATCAACACTGAGTATACAAACAGGAGTATCAAACTCCTTTAATATGCTGTAAAGTGCTATAAGAGGTGAGTACTCATCAAACTCTTTGGTATCTTCTATAAAACTAGCTTCAAAGTCAAATTTGTCTTTAGTTTTACAGCTTACATGTAAAGAGCTAAAATTATTTTTATGCTTGTTGAGTTGAAACTGGGTTAGAGTTTTGAAGTTTCCAAAAGGAAGCAACGACTTGTCACTTCCCATACGGCTACTTTTGCCACCTGCGACTATAACACAAGGTAAGTTTAACATTATCTAGGGTCTACTATCTTTCCAGCAACTGCACTCGCAGCAGCAACTGCAGAGTTTGCTAAGTAGATTTCACTACTTCTATCACCCATACGACCTACAAAGTTTCTGTTTGTCGTTGCAACACATCTCTCACCACTTCCTAATATGCCCATGTATCCGCCAAGGCAGGCTCCACATGTTGGGTTAGAAAACACTGCTCCAGCATTGATGAATATTTCTACCAAACCTTCTTCACTTGCTTGGAGTGAGATTTTTTGAGTAGCTGGAGTTATAATAAGTCTTGTTTTTCTTGCTACTTTTTTACCATCTAATATTTTAGCGGCCATTCTTAAATCTTCAATTCTTCCGTTTGTACAGCTTCCTATAAATACTTGGTCAACTTCTAGGTTGTCAGCTTCTGCTTGGCTTACTGGTTTTCCATTTGAAGGAAGGTGAGGGTAAGCAATAACAGGCTCAAGTTTTGCTACATCGATATGAAGAGTTTGTATATAAGTTGCATCTTCATCACTGTAAAGCTCTTTTGATTCACGTGCTAAATCTTTATTGGCTAAAAATTCTCTTGTTATATCATCAACCGCTACGATTCCGTTCTTTGCACCAGCTTCGATAGCCATGTTACATAAACTAAATCTATCTGCCATATTTAGATGAGCGATTGTATCACCAGTGAACTCTAAAGTTCTATAAAGTGCACCATCAACCCCAATCATGCGGATTACCTCAAGAATAAGGTCTTTCCCATAGATATGTTTTCCAGGCTTACCTGTAAAAACAACCTTGATAGCTTCAGGGACTTTAAACCAGTTACCTCCAGTAATCATAGCAAATGATAAGTCTGTACTACCCATACCTGTAGCAAATGCTCCAAGTGCTCCATGAGTACAGGTGTGAGAGTCAGCTCCTATGATAACATCACCAGGAACTACCAATCCTTTTTCAGGTAAAAGGGCATGCTCAATTCCCATGTCTTTTTCATCAAAATAGTTTTTTAGGTCATGTTTATATGCAAAATCACGACTTATTTTTGCTTGGTTTGCACTGGCTATATCTTTTGCAGGAATAAAATGATCCATTACTATAGAAAAACCATCTGGATTTGCCAGTTTTTCTACGCCACTATCTTCAAATGCTTTTATACTTATAGGAGTTGTGATGTCATTTCCTATAACCATGTCTATCTTAGATTCTATAATCTCACCCGCATAAACTTTACGACCAACATGTTCACTAAATATCTTTTCTGTGATGGTTTGACCCATGATTCACCCTTTATGTTACTATTAATTGAATAGATTTTAGCAAAAAAAGGTTTAAATGATAATCAATAAGCTTTTTATCTAAGTGCTTCTTAGATATAATCGCATAAATCATTTCTAAAGGTATCAGATGGACAATACTAAAGGCAATTTAAGGTCAGGCTTTTCAACTTTCAATTTGTTGATTATAGGGGTAATTTTATATTTTGCATGGGGTTATTATGAGGATAATTACAAGTATAAAGATACACCAAAATATATAGTTGAGTTTAGAGATGCCCTCAAAGATTTTACAAGTCAAAACGATACAGTAAAAGGTGCATACAAAGAAGCTGTTTCTGCTCAGAGCGAAGCAAAAAAAATTAAATATGTCTTTAAAAATGAAAAAACAAAAACATTTATAAGTAAGTGGAAAACAACAGAAAAAGAAGTAAATATTCTTCGAGAAAAATACTCGGTATACAAAGATAAAACAGAAGACTTTTTAGATAGTTTGGATGATAAGCTAGACAAAATAAAAAACGATGACAAATTAAAGTCAAAGATGAAAGAGTATAGTAAAACAAGAGCTCGTAAGATGGCTAAAAATATAATTAGGATGGATGAAAATCTAGAAAAACTTGAAGAGTCTGTAACAAGAGGGAACAACCTAATCATTGCTCTAGAAACTGTTAGCTCATTTAATGAGCTATCACAAGACATAAAAGACTTTGATATGTTATTGGATAGTTCCAGTCAGATATTTACAGAACTTGATTTACTTATAGTTGAAGGAACATCTGTTCTAGACGATGAGGTAAAATAACAAAATATGTTTGGGCAGGACTAATTTAGTAGTTTAAATATTTTCTGTCCAAACTGATGTAAAGCTCCCTCATCCAACCTTGCTGATAACCCAGATATACCTACAGTACCAACAAATTCATCTTTTTTGTTGAAGTAGGCAACACCTAAGGATTTTAAACCAAATTCATGCTCTTCGTTTCCTATAGCATAACCTCTCTCTTTGATTAAATCTATCTCTTTTTGAAGTCTATTTACGCTTGTAATAGTATTGCTTGTATATTTTTTTAAATCAAGTGAAGAGAGATCTATATCTTCAAATGCCAGTAAAACTTTTCCAAAGCCATTTGTGTGTAGCGGGGCATGTAGACCTATAGAGTTTCTTGTTTTTAATACTCTATTTGATTTATCAACTTGGTTAAGATATAGAACAGATTTGTTATCAAGTATCCCTATGTAAGCAGCTTCATTTGTTAAATAAAAAATTTCATCTAATAGAGCCTGTGTTTTTCTTATGATTTTTTCTCTATCATCTTTTTGAGTTATAGTTCTTACCAAATCACTCAAAACAATCTCTTTAGAATTTTCAACATACTCTATAAAGTTTTCGTTCATCAAAGCAGTTATAAGTCTTGACATCGTACTTTTATCTATGTTTAATCTTTGGCATAAGATACTTGCTGTCAAAGGTGAAGAGCAGAGCATAATCTCTTTTAAAATGGACAAGCCTTTAGTGAGTGATTTACTTTGATTCTGCATTTATATTCACTCCTTGAACTTATTTGTTTATTATATTAGCATTTTTTTGTTACAAAATTACATAAATAATATTTTTTTTCTTTTAGTATCTAAGAAAAAAAATTAGATTTTTCTCAATATGCAAAACTCTATTTTCTTAAGTGTTTCAAAAGTACTGTGTATTGGTCTTTTGAAAGATTATTAAAAAAATATAAAAGATAATTTGATATGAAATGCTTACATTTTTAATTAACTTTTTGTATGGATAAATATTACAATCAAAAGAAATAAAAAGGAAAAATTATGGTTTCATCTTTTATGGACTTGTCAAATTTAAATGCAAATGATGATTTGACTCCAGTGTTAGGTGGGCATTGGCCTGGAATCCAAATATACTATCCTCCTATAAAGTTTAATCCACTTGATGGAACGTATGAGAGCCTAGAGCAAGCAAAATACAGACTGCAAAAACATGCTTATAAAACAAAAGCACATACTTTGCTATTTGATTTAGAAGATGGTTGTAGAATGAAAGAGATGTCAAGAGCTCTTTTAGCTGAAGAGTTACCAAAATTCCCAGAACGTGATTTTCAAATTGCTATTAGAATAAATCCTTTTAGAACTGAGGAGTATGAAGAAGACTTGAAGATGATAAAACAGATACATGAACATATAGATGTAATTGTTTTAGCAAAAGCAGGTGAAGTTTACGGGGATGCTGAAATAAGAGATTTATCTTCTTGGTTGGTTTCGATTGGAAGTAACATAACAATACAGCCTATCATAGAGCATCCAAAATCACTTCAAATTGCTGATAAACTTTTAAGTCACTCAACAGTTAAGCATGTTGTATTTGGAATTCATGACTTTTCTAAAGCAATGGCTTATAAGATAACCCCGGAAGGTTGGATAGATGAGCTTGAAACTTTTTTCAATATTTTAACAATGGAAGCAAGAATCAAAGGAAAAGGGGTTATAGGTGGTGTTGAAGTTCTGCTTACTCCACATTCTTTACCTGATAGCTGTGTTGAGAAGAAAGATATAAGAAGATGGTTAGACCTTCATGGTGACGATGCAAGTAAACATGTTTATGCTCATGCAAAAAGAGAAACATCAATGGGGCTTACAGGTAAACAAGTTATAACACCAAATCACATTAACATATGTAAAGTTGCATTTACTCCTTCTCCTTTGGAGATACAAAAAGATGTAAATATTTTAAAAGCTGCTATTGATGCAGAGGCACTTTTAGGTGGTGCTATTAGATTTGAAGGAAAGATGTTAGATCCTCCTATGTTTGGTAAATCTTTACAAAATATTTTAAGAGCTTATGCTCTTAAGAGTTTAAACCAAGAAGATTATGAATTTGCACTTAAAGTTTTAGGCAAAATGCCTATTCACACCATCAAAGAAAACTGGCCATTTGGTCAAATATAAGGGGGACAAAATGAAAGAGTATCCACAGTTAGAAATTGAAGTTCCTGAGTTTTTGAATATTGGTGTAGCTTGTACTTCAAAACATATAGGAACTCCAAAAGAAAATAGAGTTGCTATGATAATTGAAGATAGTAATCTAGGATCTAGTGAGATAACATACAAAGATTTAGCAGATAAATCAGATAGATTTGCAACATTTTTAAAACATATAAACGTAGATGTGAGAGATAGAGTTTTAATCTGTCTTAAAAACTCATTAGCTTATCCAATTTCATTTTTTGGTACTATGAAGGCTGGAGTTGTAGCAGTGCCTACGTCAACTCTTCTTAGTGGTTCAGAAGTAAAATACTTAGCAACTGATTCTCAAGCAAAAGCTATAGTTTTATCAGCTCCTATGTATGATAATCTACTTCCTTATTTAGAAAATTTAGATAACTTAAACCATATAATAATTGATGGCATTGAAAATACAGACTCTATTGCAAAACCAAAAAATATAAATATATATAGTCTAAATGAGATTTTAAGCGGATATGATACGCATACAAATTGTTATAACTCAAAATCTGGAGAGCCTGCATATCTTGTTTATACTTCTGGAACTACTGGTTTTCCAAAAGGGGTTTTACACTCTCACCGTTCATTGGTTGGTAGAGAGCCAGCTAGTGAGTATTGGTTTGACTTTAAAGACCATGATAGAATCATGCACTCAGGAAAGTTCAACTGGACTTATGTTTTAGGCTCAGCATTGATGGATCCTTTATATAGAGGACATACAGTTATAGCTCATGAGGGTGAAAATGATGCTAAGAGTTGGGTAAATCTTATTAAAAAGCATAAGTGTACTATTTTTATTGGAGTTCCAACAATCTATAGACAGATTATTCAAAAGACTGATTTTACAATAGAAGATTGTCCGAGTTTACGTCACTGTATGAGTGCTGGTGAGCATCTCTCTAGTGAAATGGTTACTTTATGGCAAAAAAGATTTAAACAAAATATTTTTGAAGCGATTGGTATGAGTGAGTTTTCGTATTATATATCGCACTCAAAGTACAGACCTATTCGTCCAGGAAGTGCAGGATTTGTTCAGCCTGGACACAATGTAAAACTACTTGACCCTGATACTTTGGAAGAAGTTGGGGTTGAAGAAGAAGGTATGATTTGTATAGGAGAAGATGATCCGGGGTTGTTTTTAGAGTATTGGAATCTTGAAGAAGATACAGCAAAAGCGAGACACAATGGATATTTTTTCACAGGAGATTATGCAAAGAGAGATAAAGACGGATATATCTGGTTTGTAGGTAGAAAAGACGACATTATAAATACTTTTGGATTTAGAGTAAGTCCTCATGAGATTGAACGTGTTATAAAAACTCATCCAAAAGTTGCAGATTGTGTTGCATTTGGGATGGAACTTGATACGTATAAAACTCTTGTTACAATAGCTATTATCTCAAAAGGGGATATCAGTAAGGATGAAGAGGCAGCGATATTAAAATATGGACAAGATAACTTAGCTAAGTACAAAGCTCCCAAACTTATATATGTAGTTGATGATTATCCTAAAACTAAAAATGGAAAAGTTTTAAGAAAAGATTTGATTAAGCAGTTAGCACAAAAGGATGAAGAACCAGTAGAGAGTGAAAAAGAAGAGATATACAGAGCAAGACGTTCAATGCTTTTTGTTCCTGCATATAGTGAAAAATACATTGAAAAATCAAGAATGCTTTTATCTGATGCAGTTATTTTTGATCTTGAAGGTATCCTTGAAGAGCAAAAAGAAGTTGCTAGAGTCATGATAAAAAAACAATTCGATCAAAGTAGTGATTTTGGAACAAGTGAGAGAATCTTAAGGCTTAGCAAGTTAAATACAAATGAGATTAAAGAAGACATAGAGTTAGCAAAAACAATTGACATAGATGCTTTGATGTTTTCTACCATAGAAAATGCAGGGGATGTTATGCAAGCTGAAGAGATTTTGGATGCAATAGATCCTAATTTGGAGTTAATGATTATCATAGATTCTCCGCTTGGTGTTTTAAATATCCAAGATATTTGTGCTGCAGGAACAAAATTAAGGTGTGTGATGATAGGCTCAAATACTTTAGCTCAGAGATTGCAAATCAGCTTGAAGAACAACTCTAAAGCGATATTTAACTATATGACACAGATTGCATTAGCTGCTCGTGCATATGGAAAGATAGTTATCGATGGTCCTCATTATGACATAACAGATGAGTTTTCATGTGAAGCAAGTTCAAAAGATGCATATTCTTTAGGGTGTGATGGAAAAGCTATACTTCATCCTATACAATTAGAGTATGTAAACGACATCTTTACTCCAAAGAAAACAGAAGTAGAAGAAGCAAAAGCAATGATAAGTGCATTTGAAAAAGCACAAAAAAGTGGACGTGAAGTTATACTGTTTGGAAATGACTTGGTTGATCGTGCTAGGATTGAATGGGCTCAAAGAGTTATTACTCTATATGAAAGATATAGAGAAATCGGCAAGAGCCCATTTTAAGGAGTATGGTATGAGTAAGATAAACAGAGGTAATTATTTTGAAGATTTTTTTATAGGTCAAAAGATAATCCATTCTTTACCACGTACTATTAGTGATGGTGATGTATCTTTTTATATCGCTCTTACTGGAAGTAGATTTGCCTTGCACTCTTCAGATGAGTTAGCACGTGAGATGGGATATGAGAAAAGACCACTTGATGATATGTTGGTGTTTCACTTGACATTTGGAAAAAGTGTACAAGATATCTCTCTAAATGCTATAGCTAATCTAGGTTACGCAGAAGTGAGTTTTAAACATCCTGTATATGTGGGAGATACAGTTTCGATGCAAACTGAGATTATTGGGCTTAAAGAGAATTCAAATGGAAAAAGTGGGGTTGTTTATGTGCACTCTATTGGACATAATCAAGAAGGTGATGAGGTTTTGAATCTTAAACGCTGGGTTATGGTTCACAAAAAAGAAAAAGGGGTAATGAGTGGTATAAACTCAGTTCCCTCTTTAGAAAAAATGACACCAATAGGAGATATAAATATACCTCATATTAGAGTTTTAGATACTAAGTTTACTGGAGGAGAGTATCTGTTTGAGGACTATGAGATTGGGGAAAGGCTGAACCATCTAGAAGGTATTACAGTTGATAATAGTGACCACACACTAGCAACAAAACTTTATCAAAATAATGCAAAAGTTCATTTTGATGATTTTATGATGAAGAGTACTCCTATGGGAGAACGACTAATGTACGGAGGTCATGTTATCTCAATAGCAAGAAGCATCTCTTTTAATGGTCTTCAAAATGCTCAATGGATATGTGCTATCAACTCAGGTGCACATGCAAACCCAACGTATGCAGGAGACACCATATACGCATATAGTGAGATACTTGAAAAAATAGAAGTTGGAAGAAAAGATATAGGGCTACTTCGTATAAGAACTATAGGGCTTAAAAACATAAGACCAGAGGATGTTAAGAATCCAAAAGATGAAGATGGAAAGTACATCAAAAATGTTGTACTTGATTTAGACTACACAGTAGTTATACCGAAAAATAAAAATAAATGAAGGAAGTAAAAATGACACACCCAAATGAAGAACTATTTGAATCAGGAAAGAGTTTACCAATCATTCCCAGTTGTGAGCACTTTGCTGGAAGTGAGAAGCTTATAGGAAAAGCTTTTGAGATGCAAAAGAAACTTGGACCAGTTTTTGATATAACTTGTGATTGTGAAGATGGAGCACAGGTTGGAGCTGAAGAGCAACATGCTAAGATGGTTGTTCGTATGGTAAACTCTGTTGCAAACCCTTATGGAATGGCTGGAGTTCGTATACATGATTATTCAAATGAAAATTGGAGACAAGATGTAGATATATTAGTTCCAAATGCCGGAGAAAAACTAGCTTATATCACTATCCCAAAATGTACGAGTTATGAAGAGGCCAAAGAGCAAGTAGAGTATATACAAGATAGTTGTAAAAAAGCCGGTATAACTAGAGAAATACCTATCCATATTTTGATAGAGACTCATGGTTCGCTTAAAGATGTAGAAAAACTTGCAACTTTACCTTGGCTTCAAGTACTTGATTTTGGTCTTATGGATTTTGTATCAGGTTACCAAGGAGCAATTCCTGCTTCAAATATGAGAAGCCCAGGGCAGTTTGAACACAAACTAATAAGCAGAGCAAAAGCAAACGTAACACAAGCGGCTATCTCAAACCATGTAATACCTTGTCACAATGTAACGCTTGATTTAAAAAATGCATATCAGACTTATGATGATGCGTTTCGTGCAAGAAATGAGTTTGGTTTTATGAGAATGTGGAGTATATACCCAACTCAAATACCTGCTATTGTAGATGCTATGAAACCAGATTTCAATGAACTTGAAGATGCTCAAGGAATCCTAATAGCAGCCCAAGATGCAGCATGGGGACCAATCCAATACGCAGGAGAACTTCACGACCGTGCAACTTACAGATACTTCTGGGAGTTAGTACAACGTGCTCACTTTAGTGGTGTAAAACTTCAAGATGAAGTCAATAAGAGATTTTTCTCTTAAGAATTTATTGTTTACATGTAAGGCTTTTTAGCTTTACATGTAAACCTCTTTAATGGATTTAAAGTTCTAAGCAAAACTCCAGCAACATCCATCTTTATCCCAAATGACATCGTTGCCTTTTATTTTATTGAATTCTCTTATAACTTTTCTGTCTATTGTGATAGTTCCATGGGTAGTAGTGAAAACAAATTCATCTCCAAATTTATCTTTAATTGTATCTGCTAGTCCTACTTGTAGTAGGGTTCCATTTCTCTTTAACTCTTTTAGCATAAACTCTGCTACATCTTTTACTTTCATCATAATTTCCTTTTTTATTCTTCTTATGTGTTTATGACATAGTACAGGAAAAGTCATTAAATACTAGTCGGTATTTTTAAAAAGAGTATATGATATACTTTCGATATGAAACAAAAACAACTTTTATTTACTGATGGCAGTGTTAATCCTCAACAAAATATAGGCTTTGGAGCATATTTACATGTAAAAGAAGATGATGTTTACGATTTAGCTTTAAACAAGAGTATAAAAGTAAAAAGATTTGATGCAACATCCTCAACAAAACTAGAACTAGAAACTTTATTATGGGCCTTAGAAAATATTAAATTTGATGATGAAGAGTTGATTGTATTTACTGATTGTCAAAACATATTAGGTTTGCCTTTAAGGCGTGAAAAGTTTGAAAAGAGTAATTACTTAACGAAGAAAAACAAAAAAATTGCTAACCACGAGCTATACAAAAAGTTTTATAAAATTACAGATAGAATTAACTGCCAGTTTTTCAAGGTAAAAGGACATAAACCTAAAAATAATAAAGACAATATAGATAAGTTTTTCACATTGGTTGATAAGGCTTCAAGAAACGCACTTAGAGAGTGTTTGAGCGATAATAAAACATAGATTATATTGTCTTCATATAATCTATGTTATAAACTCCCTCAAGTTTTTTTTGAATACTTGTTTTATATGACTTAGCGATAGAAGGGATGTAAAGAATATTTTTTAAAGTATCTTTATCGGCTTTTATAAAAGCCTGATTTACTTCTAAGATTGATATTTTTAACTCTTCTTGACTTACTATGCTAATTTTATCTCCTGATTTTATGTAACCCTCTTCAAGTACTCTGTAGTACCAACCAGTCAAACCACTAGTAAATATCTCTTTTGTAAAGTTCTGATTATTCCATTTTCTTGATATTTTCCAACAAGGTTTTCTTGGTTGTGTTACTTGCAGTAAAGCTGCTCCTACTCTATGCACATCTCCTAGACAGACGTTGCTTTCATGAAAACCACTAAGCGTCAGATTCTCAGCTAAAGCTCCAAAGGGGATGTCTTTTAGGTTTAAAAATTCTGCCCAGTGTTCGTAGTTTTCATAGCTGTTCGCAAAGATTGCTTTATCTAGTCCTCCATGATGAACTTTGTCTGCTACTTCATCACCGACAAGACTTAGTTTATTTGCCCATACTTTGTCCTCTACAACATCTTTAAACGAAGCACTTTCCCAGTATTTTTCCAAAAACTCTTTAGAGTTTTTATCACCATGGGACTTTACTTTGCCTACTTGAAGAGAGATTACTTTATTATTCATTTTCTATATTTTTACCATTGCAGAGAAAAAGGCTCCACATCTTCCTACGTTTTCTACATTTATATGCATCTTGTCATCTATTCTATCATCTTCAATAAACTGCTTTTTTATCTCTAAGATAACAGGAGTTGTTTTTCCTGGAAGTTTTACAGTGTCATAGTATTCACAAAAAAGTGTACTTTGAGATGAGCTTATCATTGGTGGAAAATCTTCCAAAACCTTTTGAGTTTGTATATTATACTCTACCACTTCACTTTGCTCTTTTTTTAGAGGTGTTGCACATAGTTTTAGTTGTTCAAGATTGTCTTTGTTTGTAAAACAGATAGTTGCTTTTTTATTTTTTAAGATATTTGCTAAAGTGTCTTTAGGAACATTTGGAGTTTTTTCTCCAATTGCTACAATAAGAGTAGCAGGGTTGCTTGAAAGTGGAATAAAATATGAAAATGGAGCTGCATTTATAACGCCTTCATCTTCAGTAACTATCCATGCAATAGGTCTAGGTACAACAGTATCAGACATAATTTTATATCTATCTAGGTCATTTACTTCGTCATAATTTAAAATCATATAATTTCCTTGTTTTTTTATGAATTATACCCTAATAATATCGCGTTATTTCTGATATAATTTAAGAAACAAATAAGGGGCAATCGGTGGGAAAAATTACGCAAGATGATATAAAGCACAGTATTGCTGATGCAATTCAGTATATATCTTATTATCATCCAGAAGATTTTGTAAAAAGCATGGTTGAAGCTTACGAGGTTGAAAAATCAGAATCTGCAAAAAATGCAATTGGTCAGATTCTTATAAACTCAAAGATGTGTGCTATGGGACATCGTCCCTTATGTCAAGATACAGGTTCAGTTAATGTTTTTATCAAAGTGGGCACAAATGCAGATTTAGATTTAGTTGATGAGTTAGAAGATATTATAAACCAAGGTGTTGCCTTGGGGTATAAAGACCCTGTAAACAAGCTAAGATACTCTATTGTAAGTGATCCCATAGGAGCTAGAACTAACACAAAAGACAATACTCCTGCAGTTATCCATTATAGTGTGAACAACTCAGATACTATCGATATCACAGTTGCAGCTAAAGGTGGCGGAAGCGAAAACAAGGCTAAATTTGCAGTTTTGAATCCAAGTGATTCTATATATGACTGGGTTATGGAAAATGTAAAAAACATGGGAGCAGGTTGGTGTCCTCCTGGAATTATAGGACTTGGTATTGGTGGAAATCCAGAAAAGTCTATGCTGCTTGCAAAAGAGTCTTTGATGGGAAGTGTAGATATACATGAGCTTAAAAAAGCAGGAGCAAAAAATGCACTTGAAGAGCTTAGGTTAAAACTTTATGAAGATATAAACAAGATAGGAGTTGGAGCACAAGGGCTTGGAGGTGTAACGACTGTTTTAGATGTGAAGATACTAGATTACCCTTGTCATGCCGCGTCTCTTCCTGTAGCTATGATACCAAACTGTGCGGCAACTAGACATATACACTTTACCTTAAAAGGTGATGGACCTGCTGTTTTTCAAAAGCCTGATTTAGATTTATGGCCAGATATAAAGTTGCCTATCAATATGATAAGAAGATTAAACATTGAAGACTTAAACAAAGAAAATCTTGGTGATTTGAAGTCAGGTGATACACTTTTGCTTTCAGGGAAGATTCTAACAGCACGAGATGCTGCTCATAAAAAGATAGTTGAATACAAAAATGCAGGAAAACCTCTGCCAAATGGAGTTGATTTAGAAAATAAACTTATCTACTATGTTGGACCAGTTGATCCGGTTGGAGACGAAGCGGTAGGACCTGCAGGACCAACAACTGCAACTAGAATGGATAAGTTTACTAAAGATATGATGGAGATAAATATACTTGGTATGATAGGAAAAGCTGAGAGAAAACAACCAACAATAGACCTTATAAAAGAGTATGGTTCAATATACTTCATAGCAACTGGTGGAGCAGCTTATCTTATTAGTCAATCAATCAAAAAATCAAAAGTTGTTGCTTTTGAAGAACTTGGCATGGAAGCTATTCATGAGTTTGAAGTAAAAGATATGCCTGTAACTGTAGCAGTCGATAGTAACGGAGTATCAATCCACAATACAGGACCAGCGAAATGGAGAACTATATAAACTTATAACAAGAAGAATAGTTTTCTCCTTGTTATGTTAACTTTTCTTCAAATTCACCATGTAATAAAAGATAACTTTAGATATTATTAGTAGAATTTTATTAATGAGGACAACTTATGAAGTTTTGCGTAATTTATATCTTAGTTTTAATAATGCTTAATGGGTGTGGGACAATATCTAAAGAATATAAAGTAGTTAAAGAAACAATGTTACAAAAAAAGAATTATATAGGTCATAATATATATTTTATAGATAGTCAAAAACATTTACTTTGGGTTGCAAATAACGACCATAACCATTCTTCAGAACTTTATACTTTAAAACAAATGCTTATAAATGTTAATTTTGTAAAAAAAACAATAGCTGGATATAAGTTAACAAACATCACTTCAATGAAAACTAAAGATGGAAAATATTGGCTTTATAATTTTGGATATGATAACAAAAAAAATGAATATTCATTATCTGGTAAATATACATATATAACAGACAAAAAGAATAAAGAAAGTATAAGATTCGTAGCAATTTATGATGCAATATCATTTGAAATAAAAAATATATACTATAAAGTCAAAGGGGAAAAAGAGGACGTAGATATGTCAAGTAATGGTAAGTATGTAATATTTACAGGTTTTAGGGAATGTACATTATTAAACATTGATACTAAAAAAACAGTAAATTTTAAAATACCTAAAAATATGTATAGTTTTTGGAATAAAGAGCCAAAGTTTAGTAACACTGGAAAATATGTAGCATTTCTTTTGGAAGAAAAAACAAAGCTTACCAATAAAGAGATTATACTATTAGATGCTGAAACTGGAAAAATAAAAAAAGAGTTTAAATTTTATAGTGACAAGTATAACAGTACTTATAATTACAGCTATAACTTTTCTAATGATGAAAAACTTTTTGTCTATAAAGGATATAGAGATAAATTTAAAGTATTTGATATTAATTCTGAAAAAATAATTAAGAGTTTTGGTACTTTAATCTCAACAGATGTAAAATGGGAAAGTAGTGATATTATTGCAGATGGAAAGTATCTAATGGCTATGTATCATATAAGTTATAAAGATCGTTCAAAAGGTAGAAAAAGTATTCTTAATTTATATGATATAAATAAGAATAAAATAGTTTGTCAAATAGAAAATGAAAAGTTTAGTCATTCTTTTATCGATAAAAAAAATAATATTTTACATCTAACGACCAATTGGGAACCTACAAAGATATATAGTATAAAACAAGACATATGTAAAAATATAGGAGAGGTTAATGAAAATGGGTATAGCAATGTTTCCTATGGTAGATTAAGAACTATTCAGAAAGATACAATATATTTATTACATAATGGGGATGTAAAAAAATTCTCATATAGAAAAAAAGATATGATAGAGTTAGAGAATCTTATAACCCAATGATTCTTTTTGAAAAATGTAAAAAATACAATAAGATGTAATTTATTTTAATCTTCGTTTGTATTCATCATCCAAATAGAAAAAATATCTATATAATTCCAGTATGACTGTTTAAGTTCATCACTCATATCCATATTTTGTAAAACTTCTATATAAGATTCTAGCCAAACTTTTCTAGCTTCTTGTGTGATTTTAAAAGGAGAGTGACGACCAGCCATCATGGGTTTCCCTCTGGTGACTTCATAAAACCTTGGCCCTCCAGATATTTGTATAAGAAAGTTAGCAGAGTGTTCTTTAGCTTTTTCTAATAACTCTTTTGTCGGAGGAAACAGACCTTTAATGCTACTTTTTGCCATGATATCGTAGTGGTCAGAAACCATTTTTCTCATACCTTCTTCCCCTAAATATTCATATATTTTTGGATTTGGTATTTGTACGTTTGGACGAGCGCCAAGTTGTGCTTGTGTAATAGTATATTGCATAATATTCCCAATATGTTTAATTAGGAGTATTTTACTCTTAATTATTTAAATTCAACTAAACAGATATTATTAGTAATCAAAATGCAGTATTTTATAAAATATTGCACTGTAAATGATATAATCTCAAATAAAAAAAATCTCGCTAAAGTTGAAGCTTCATAAATAGAAGTTTTAAAGGGATTTATTTCCTTAAAAAGTAAGAGAAGATGAAAAGAAATGAATTAATAGAAGTAACACAATATTTAAAAAAGTACAAATCAATATCTACTATAGGTAGAGTCGACGATAGCATTATAAAAATAGTATTTGCAAGAGGGGAAGTACTCTTTTTTGATATGAAAAGAGGTGATTCTCATATTTTCAAAAAAGAGCATTTTAAACGAGCTAAATTATACAATGCTCCTTTTGATGTTATACTTCATAAACGCTTTGGTAGAAGTCATATAGAGTCATTTGAGTTGGTTGAAGGTAATAGAATTTTGCGTTTACATGTAAGCTCAAACTCTAGTTATAAAGCACAAAGTACAATTTTACAATTTGAATTTACAGGACGTAATACTAATGCTATTATATTAGATGTTGATGAGACAGTTTTGGAAGCTCTTAGACATATAGATTCTGGTGTTTCATATCGCTCTATAAAGGTTGGAGAGAAGCTTGAAGAGCTGCCTTCAAGGGAGTTTACTGAAAAACCTTCATCTATTGGTGAAAATATTGAAGAGTATTTTCAAAATGAATACACTAAACGTGCTTCTTTACGACTGAATCAGATAAAAAATCAAAAACTTATAAGTTTACAAAAAAAGATAAATAAACTTCAAAAACTTTTTGATAGACTAGAGAATGAAGATGAATTAATTCAAAAGAGTGAAAAACTAAATTTCTGGGGAACTCTTGTCTTGAGTAATATCCAAAAAATAAAAGCTTATGAAAAGGTGATAAAACTAGATGATTTTGAAGGTAACGAAGTTGAGATAGTTTTACCAAAAGAAGCAAGAAGTGCTAGTGAAGCTGGTAATATCCTTTTTGATAGCTCAAAAAAACTAAAAAGAAAGGCAAAATCTCTCTACAAAGAGAGAGAAAATCTAGAGGGAAAAATAGATTTTTTTAAAAAGATGCAAAGAGCGATAGATAAGTGTGAAGATGAGAGTGAGATAAATATACTATTGCCTCGTCAAAAAAAGATAAAAAAGGGTAAAAAAGAGCAAAAATCTTATGAGAGTTTTTTTATAGAAGGTTTTAAAGTGATGCTTGGAAAAAATGAAAAAGGCAATATAAAACTACTTAAAGAAGCAAAGAAAAGGGATATTTGGTTTCATATCAAGGACATATCTTCTAGTCATGTTATAATAAGAACAGATAAAACAACTATTCCCCAAAGTGTTATAGATTTTGCCGCTAAAATATGTGTAGAGTTTAGTGTAACTAAAAAAGGTACGTATTTGGTCGATTATACTCAAAGAAGGAATGTAACTCTAAGAGATGGAGCAAATGTAAATTATGTAGATTATAAAACTCTTCATTTTGAAGAGTGATAATCTTTTAAGAGATAAAAGGAAAAGTTATGCCAGTAAGTCCTTTAGGTTCAGTAATATATACAAACCAAAATACACAAGCAGCCTCTGTAAAACAAAGTGATGTTCAAAATAGGGTAGATATGCAAAATATCGCTGCTGGAGCTTCAGCTAATGCAAAAGGAAAAGAAGTAAGAGAAGTACGACCTACAGAAGCTACATATAAAATTGATCCAGAAAAAGAGCATCAAAAAGAGAAAAGTGAAGAAGAGAGTGGTGCAAAAGAAGAAGAGACTACAAGAGATACAAAACACAAACATTTAAAAAAAAGTGAAGATGATGAAGGTCCAACTTCCATACTAGACATAACCGTATAAGCAAAAACTCACTTACTATTAGATAATATATATAAAATTTTTAAGGTTATATTTATGGATATTAAAGAGATATATGATTCTAATAAGCAAAGAGTATTAACAGGTCTTGTCCTAATGGGTATAGCTGTTCTAATGGCGGTTATGGACAGTCTGTTTATTACATGGGCGATTTTAGGTATTGCTTATATGTTTGCTTTTTATGAAGCTATGAAACTCTTTGGAGAAAAAGACAATAAACTTTATGTTTATGCCCTTTTGGTATGGATTGCTGCTGCTTTTTAT
>CBDLTN010000031.1:0-19256 GCA_965306065.1 uncultured Sulfurospirillum sp.
ATCTACTATTTTCATATCTATTTGTAACCAAGCAAATCTAGATAATGCTGTAAAAGGTTTAATAATAGCTACCTCATAAAGTTTTGGAATGTAATACTGATTAGATAAAAGTTTATAAATTCCCCAACTCTCAATCTCTTCACTAAAACCTCCTCTTTTATACTTATAAACAGCAAAAGCAATACCACTAAGTGCAATCGCCGAAGTAGCAAATATAAGTATAACTGCTACACTGTGATCAAGTGTAAACTCGTAATCAGATAAAAGTTGTGTAGTAAACTCATGGAATGAGTGCTCAAAAAATCCAGCTACAATAGCTAAAAGAGCCAAAGGAGTAAGAGCATAAATTACAAAAGGTTGCGCCTCATGAGGATCAAAACCAAGTTTCTCATGAATTTTTTCTCCAAAGAAAACCAACATTACTAAACGAAAACTATAAAATGCTGTAAGTCCAGCACCAATGAAAAGTGCTCCCCACAAAAGGTATGAGCCATCATTAAAAGCTACTTCAAGAATCTTGTCTTTTGAGAAGAATCCAGCTAGTGGATAGATTCCGGCAAGTGCAACTGATGCTATACTCATAAGTATAGCTGTTGGCTTCATTGCTTTATAAAGTCCACCCATCTTCTTTATATCTAGTTCATCATTCATAGCATGCATTACATTACCTGCTCCCAAGAACAGAAGTGATTTAAAGAATGCATGAGTCATTAAGTGAAAAAGTGCAATCCAATAAGCACCAAGTCCAGCTGCAACGAACATATAGCCTAATTGAGATAGAGTTGAATAAGCAATAATTCTTTTTAAATCTCTATTTACTAAAGCCATTGAAGCTGCAAAAACTGCTACAAATGCTCCAAGAGATGCTATAAACATACCAACCTCAGGGATAAGAGCATAAATCTCACCTGCACGTACTACCAAATACACACCTGCTGTTACCATAGTTGCCGCATGGATAAGTGCTGAAACAGGAGTTGGTCCCTCCATAGCATCAGCTAGCCATGTATGAAGTGGAAACTGAGCTGATTTACCCATAGCACCAATAAACAGGAATATTCCTATCCAAGTTACTATATTTATATCAAGATTTACAATATTTGCAAAAACAATATCATATTGAAATGAACCTATATTCCAATAAATTAGGAAAAGCCCCATCAACATTCCAAGATCTGCAATTCTATTCATAATAAAAGCTTCATTAGCCGCCCATGATGCACTATGTTTTTTATACCAAAAACCAATAAGTCCCCAAGAACAAAGACCAACGCCTTCCCATCCTATAAAAAGACCCACAAAGTTATCACTCATAACTAGTATCATCATTGAAAATACAAATGCTGAAAGCCATGAGAAAAATCTATTAAAACTTTTATCATGATCCATATAACCTATAGAGTAAATATGAACTACTGTTGAAACTAGTGTAACTGTTACCATCATAATTACTGATACTTGATCAACTACAAATCCAAATGGTATTGACAAGTTTCCTGCACTAATCCAATCCATCATCTCTACATGAACAATTGTATCCATGTCAACATAATTTAAAAGTATCATTGATGCAACAAACGATATAAATATTAAAGCTGATGTAAAGATACCAGTAAAAAGATTTTTAGGACTTTGTGCGAACAGAGCTGCTACTAAAGAGCCTACTATTGGTGCAAAAAGTGCTATATAAAGATATTTTTCCATGCATTTATCCTTTCATCATTTGTAAAGAATCAAGGTCAGTTGAACCAGTCTTTTTATACCAAAGAACCAATAGACCAAGACCAACAGCTATTTCACTAGCTGCTACTGCTATTATAAAAAATGCAAATATTTGTCCACTTAAGTCTCCATAATATTTTGAAACTGCTACAAAACCAATATTTACTGCATTTAACAAGATTTCTGTTGAGAAGAAAAGCATCAAAAGGTTTTTTCTCTTCATGACACCAACAAGTCCAATACTAAAAAGAATCCCTGAGAGAACTAAATAATGAGTTAAAGTTATCATATAATCTCTCCTTTTTCTTCATAATGATCTTCTTCTGTAAGATTCATCTCCATCCTTTTACTAACTAGTAAAATCCCTGATATCATAGCTACTAACAACATAACTGCTGCAAGTTCAAATGGTATAAGGTATTTTGTAAATAAAACTAATCCAACCATTTGAGTATTACCTACTCCTTCCATAGCCGAAGGATAGAGGGCTTCTAGGTTTGCTGAATATATAGGTGCAACCATAATGATTACTATCAAAACAGCTGATATGATCGATAAAGAATAGAGTACTTTTTTATAATGTATATTCTCTTTAACATCTCTTGTTGTATCAAAAAACATCATACCAAATGCATACAATGCCATTACTGCGCCTGAGTATACGACTATTTGAACGACTCCAAGGAATTCTGCTCCTAAAAGAAAGAAGAAACCCGCTATAAAAATCATCCCACCTGCTAATGCACTCATTGCATAGAGTGCATTTTTACTAAAAACAACAATTCCAAACATAATAATTGTCAGAATTGAAAATGTATAAAATGCTATAACTTCAAACATAGTAACCTCAATACGCTAATGGTGTTTTTTTAACAAAAGAATCTGCATCATCACTGATAGCACCAAATCCAGGAAACTCTTGCTGTTTTTTAGCCTTGAACTCATCCAAAGGCGTTAACATGTCTTCTTTTAGCCCATAATGTGCACGCTGTTCACTTGCATTTTCATAATCTGCACTATGAACAATTGCAAGTTCTGGACAAACTTCAGCACAATAACCACAAAATATACATCTACCAAAGTTGATTGTATATTGTGATACCTCTTTTCTTGAATTTTTATCAAGTTTTGTCTCAATTCTAATACAATTAGAGATACAAATCTTTTCACAAAGACCACAACCTATACATCTATCACTTCCACTCTCTTGTAAACGAAGAAGTTTATGAACTGCTCTATATCTTGGTCCCATCGCTAACTTCTCTTGTGGATATGAGACAGTATGAGTATTGCCTTTTGCAAACATCTCTCTTAAAACTATCCAAAGACCTACAAAAAGCTCACCTTTTAAAGTACGGCTTAATCCTCTTTTGAAAAACTCCCATCCTGTTTTAGGTTTGACTTCACTTTCATAAAAAATATATCCAGGAGCCGCATCTCTTTTACTAAATTGTTCTAAACTCATTATGTCCTCCTAAATAAGCACTATGCCAGTGATAAGAATATTGATTAGCGCTAAAGGCATCAATATCTTCCAACAAAGCCACATCATCTGGTCTGGTCTCACATGAGGCCAAGCCGCTCTAACCCATAAAAACAAGAATATAAAGGCAGATATCTTAAGTAATATCATAATTCCTCCTGGAATAATCCAAAGAGGATTATAACCACCAAGAAAGATAATGCTCACTAAAAATGCTACTGTTATCATATTCGCATACTCACCAACAAAAAACAATCCCCATCTCATACCAGAGTAATCTGTGGCATAACCAGAAACAATCTCCGCTTCATACTCAATTAGATCAAATGGTGTTCTATTTGTTTCAGCAAAACCAGCTATTACAAAAAGTAAAAAAGCCATTGGTTGAGACCAAACTAACCAAGAACCAACACCACCTATTTGATAATCATTAATATCTATAAGAGAGAGTGAGCCTATCATCATAACAGGTGCCAAAAGTGCAAGTCCTGAAACAACTTCAAATGAAAGAAGTGCTATAACAGTTCTTGCCGCTCCCAAAAGTGCCCATTTATTTGAGCTACTCATACCTGCAAGAAGTGGAGCATACATACCAGCTGATGCTACACCCATGATAAATAATATACCTACATTAATATCTGAGATTATAGGAGTTACCGTGTAACCAAAGACTGTAAACTCAGGGAAAAATGGAATCGCTGCCATAGCTGTAAAAGCTGTTGCAGGAGCAATTACTGGAGCAAATTTAAATATAGGCTTTACCGCATTTTGAGGAACAATATCTTCTTTTGTAAAAAGTTTGATTCCATCTGCGGCAAGTTGTAAAATTCCATGAGGGCCTACATTCATAGGACCAAGACGACGTTGCATATAAGCCAAAACCTTTCTCTCTATGAAAGTAGCAAAAGCTGCCATACCCGCTACAACTGATAATACTACGACGGCTTTTATAACCGTTTCAATTACTATTGCCCAGTCCATTATTTCACACCTTTTATGCTAACTTCTGCAAATCTATACCCATCAGGAAAGAACTGCTTAGCATTTAGTTTTGTATCAAATGTTGGTAAGTAAGGAATATCTCCGTTTATCATTGAATCAAGTTCAACTCTAAGTGTAAGCTTTACTCCACTACTTCCCTCAACCACTATCATATCACCACTTTTCAACTCTCTTTTTTCTAAAAATTCACTTGAAGCGTATAGTGCTCCTGCCTCATTGAGCTGATGAGCTCTATTTGTAAAAGGATTAAACTGCTTGACAGGATTAGCTAGATAAATTGGATTTTTAATCTCTTTAAGGTCACTTATCTCATCCACTTCATCTTTACATGTAACGATTTTTGAACTTAAAAGGTAACCACGTTTCTCTTCACCTGATCTTGTAAACTCATTTGGTAACGAGTCAAATGCTACTGCTTTAAAACCACGCTTAGTAGGAAGTTCTTCACTATAATCAATAGTAAACTCAGCATCAAGTCCAAGCTCATTTGCTATATCATTTAAACAATACCCTTTATATGGAAGAGCTGCATTTGTAGGAACCACTCTTTTGTTCATACTAGTGAAAGTTCCTTCTTGTTGATTAAGTGCTGGTATATCTAAATCACCTTTACCTAAAGCACTCAGAGTAATATCACCTTTTATGTTATAACCTAAACTAAACTCACCTTTTTTCTTGTTCAAATCACATATAAGTGAAACCCCAAGAGTGTTCGTCTGACTAGGGATAACCACCACACTAAAATCTGTATATTTTTCTATAAGTCCCAAAAGCTTTGCTAAATTTTTACTTTTTGGATGATTATAAAGATCTTCTCCTGCAACAAGAGAGAAAGTATCTTTTTTTGCAAGTAATTTTTCTAGCTTTTGACTAAAATCTTCACCTAATCCAACCATCTCAAGAAGTGAATTTGTATCCACTTCTATCTCTTTTGCTTCTTCCCCTTCTCCTACTGTTTGTTTACATGTAGTATGAAAAGATTTAAGATAATCAGCAGTTTCAATTGGCAAGTTTTTACCAAATAGATCTAATATTAGATACAAAATAGACTCTTCAGCTCCAACTTTATGATTTACACTTAATAAATTTTTAGAGTATCCTTCTATAACAGGATCACTTATTGGATGAAAATATAATCCTGCTCCCTTATTCATACTAAGAGCATTATTAAATGCATATCCACTATTTGGGCTATCTGATTTTAATGCAGTTCCTATGCTAATAACAAAATTACTAGATTGGATAGTTTTCAAATCTCCACTATAAAGATTATTTCCACTTGTTGACGCAAAGTTATCTAAAAACTTTTTATACATGTAAGCGTCATCATTGACTAGTTTATATCCATACTTGTCTTTTAGTTTTTGCAGTATCAAAGCCTCTTCATTTGTTATAAAACTGTCAAATTCTATTGTGTCTACTTTAGTTTTCAGAGCTTCTACAACTTTTTCAAATGCTTCTTCATCTTTAGATTCAACTACATTTTCAAAATCATATCCATATCTAGCCCCACCATGAATTGGAGAAAAACTATAGTCATTACTAACTCTAAAAATCTTATCATTTGAGTTTGATACATTGTCATGTCTAACATCATAATATATAAGTGAACAATCACTACTATGAGGGTTTGCGGCTGGAATCTTTTTAAGCTCCCAAGCATTTGCTTTATACTGAAAATCTCTACTAACTAATGCACCAACAGGACAAACTGAACTACACTCTCCACACATGGTACAATCTAAGCTCTCAGCTTCACTTGCAACACCTATGATAGATTTTTGTAGTTTGTTCCACATTGCATATGCATCTTTTGGAGTTTTTTCTTTCCACTCTTTATCTAAAACCGGACCACCACGTTTAACTGTTTTAAGCGCTGACTCTCCAATCATATCTTTACAAACTGTTACACAACGTTCACAAACAATACATAAAGATGGATCATAGTGAATCTTTCCCCAATTAGTAGCAGGACGAGGCATATCAGCTATACAGTGGCTTTGAGAGTTTACTTCCATCTCCATTGTATAATTTTGCAGTTCACACTCACCACTTTGATCACATACACCACACTCTAAAGGATGATTAACGTCATATATTTCCATAATTGCACGTCGTTCTTTCTCTATCTCTTCATTTTTAGTAATTATATTCATGCCCTCTTTTGCTTTTGCATTACATGAATATGCACGTTTACCATCTACCTCTACCAAGCATAGTCTACAAGCTAAAGTTGGTGAACAGTTTGAAAGATAACAAAGAGCAGGAATAAAAATATCATTTGCTCTTGCTATATTTAGTACAAACTCTCCCTCTTTTGCCTTACATTCAACGCCATCAATTGTTACTTTAATTTCACTCATTGAACTTCTCTCTTTGTAATTTTTGCTACTTTAAATCTGTATGAGTCTTCATTTGTCTCATTTGCCATCAAAGCAATCGTACCCTTTAACTTTTTATCAAGTCTAAACTCTCTATTTTGATTTTTTACAACAATCAACTGTCCATCTTGAACTTTTGCTGCTACTCCAAACTGCGCTGATCCTATAAGCAAATTTCTACCTTCAATAGAGTTATACTCAAATACAACAGTTCCATCAAAACTCTGCAACTCTTCTACCTCTTCAATAGGCATTATTTCATCTGATTTTAATTCACCCAAACACTTTATTTCTATATCACTATACTCTTTAATAAGATTTATAAGTTTTGAAATATTTTCGACTCTTTGGTTTAAAAACACATCTTTTCCAAAGATAATAAGTGGTTTTGAAGCATTTTTAATCATTACATGTAACTCTTCAGCCTCTTCTTCACCTATGTTAGTTTCAGCACTTATATAACCCTCATCTAAATCATCAAAGTATTCTTTTATCTCTTTTGGAAAATCTGTACCAGATAAAAATTCTTTTGCTAAAATTGCTACTACTCCCTCTTCACTTCCTGCTTCATATTGAATAAACTGTTCTACATCATCCATTAAAGCGGTGTCTTCCATAACTGAAACTAAGGCGATTTTAGAGTTCTTTATCTCTTCTAGTAGTTCTAAATTATCATGAGAAAGCATAGAACCAATAACTACTACCAAATCGTTGTTCATGCATGAACTCCTTTTTTTACTACTATAGTCCAGTCTACTTCATTAAATTTTAATGAGTTCATTAATGTATGTCCTGCTTCTTTAATAACATCAGCACTCTTTTGAACTGGCTCAAAATTTCCAATCTCAAATATGAAGATAGTAACTTCATCTGTAGCAGACTCATCTACAATCTCTAACATTCGTCCATAAAAATCATCTTTTAAATGTCTTAAATCATGTCTTTGCATACTATATCCCTATCTATCTATTTCGCCAAATACAACATTGGCATTACCTATTATCGTAACAACATCAGCTAAATACAATCCAGGAAGTAAATCTTGAAGTATACTTGTATGCCAAAAACTTGGTGCTCTTACTTTAAGTCTGTATGGGTATGGGTCACCTTGAGAATTTATATAAAATCCCAATTCACCCTTAGGAGACTCAGTTGCAACATAAACTTCCCCAACTGGTGGTCTCATTCCTTGAGTAACAAGAACAAAATGTTGCATTAAAGAGTAGTTTTGAGTCATAATTTGCTCTTTAGGAGCTGAAATATACTTTGGTGCATCTGCCATAAGTTCTGGCGTTGTTTCATTGTACATTGGTATAAGTTGTTTTAATATTTTTAGAGACTCCCTCATCTCTTTCATATGAAGTTTATATCTTCCATAACTATCACATCTATCACTTACAGGAACATCAAATTCTACTTCATCATAAAGCTCATAAGGTTCCTCTTTTCTAATATCCCATGCTATTCCACTTCCTCTTAACATAGGACCACTACAGCCCCAAGACTGTGCCATCTCCGGGCTTATTATACCAACATCTTCAAGTCTCATTTTCCAAATACGATTTTGGTCTAAAAGTCCTTCATATGTCTCAATCGCAGCAGGTACATCATTAATAAATTTCATTAATGATTCTGTCCAACCTTTTGGTAAATCAAGTGGAACTCCACCTATTCTAACTGCAGAGTGAGTAAGTCTTGCACCACAATAATCTTCAAAAAGGTCCATCGCATACTCACGTTCTCTAAAGGCATATAAGAAAACCGTCATAGCACCAACATCTAGTGCATGTGCAGCTATCCAAAAAAGGTGAGAAGTTAAACGCGAAAGCTCTAAAAGCATCATTCTTATTACTTTTGCACGTCTAGGAACATCAAGATCTATAAGTTTTTCAACAGCTAATGCAAATCCATAGTTATTTGAAGTTGAAGCTATATAATCCATACGGTCTGTTGTTGGTAAGAACTCGTTATATATCATGTTTTCTGCCATCTTCTCCATACCACGATGAAGATAACCAACGTCTGGAACAGCTTTTGTAACTAACTCTCCGTCAAGTTCGAGTATAAGACGAAGTTGCCCGTGAGAACTAGGATGTTGAGGGCCAAAGTTAATAATCATATTATTATCTTCTCTCTCAAATACTAAATTCTCAAAAAATGGTTGAAGTCTATTTACTTTTTGCATATTATGGTCTCTCTTTTAGTATTTTTACATCTGATTTTTTAAGTTTTCTCACAATTGGTATACCACCTTCTTCTTGATATTCCATTTGCGTCGGCTCTTCACTATACTCAGCCCCAAAAGGAACTTCGTGTTTAATTCTTGAAAATCTATGTGTATCTTTCTCTACAATTCTTGCATCATCTCTCTCTTCAGGCCCTATAATATCTCTATACTCTTTTCCAAAAATCTTATCTATCTCATACCATCGTGCTTCTTCATCTCCATGAAGTGGGTAAGTCTTACGTAAGGGATGATCATGCCAGTCATCAGGCATAAGAATCCTTTTCATATAATGATGTCCTGTAATTCTTACACCAAACATATCATACATCTCTCGCTCAGCCCAATCTGCACTTTTAAAAATACTTGTTACACTCTTTATCTCTTCTTTTTCTTTGATGAAAAACTTCACTCTCATTCTTTTTCTTTTGCTAGTTGATAACATTTGATAAAAAATTTCAAATTCACCACTTTTAGCTAGCCAATCAATAGCACTAAGCTCACTCAAAAAGTTATATTCTAATTCATCACGCAAAAACTCTATTACCTTTAGATTATCTTTTGCACTTATATAAACAACAAGTTGTCCTCTTTGAATATATGCTTCTTTTATAGAAAAAGAGGCTTCTAAATTCTTTAAATCTTTTGCAAAAACTTCATCTTGACTAACTTTCTCTTTAGGTATTTGAGGGGCTACATAAAACTTATCATTATAATAAGCTTTTGCTTGTACATTTTTTTTATCTTGATAAGCTCTCATTACACTAACCTTTTAGGTTTTAATTTTCTTGAAGCACTCTCAGTTCTTACTTTCTTTTGAAGAAGCATAAGAGCATATTGTAAAGATTCTGGACGAGGAGCACAACCAGGGAGATATATATCAACTGGAATTATTCTATCTGCTCCTTGCACTGTAGCATATGTATTAAACATACCACCAGTATTTGCACAACTTCCCATACTGATAACCCATTTTGGTTCACTCATCTGGTCATAAAGTCTTCTCATAAAAGGAGAGTGTTTTTTCGTTAAAGTTCCAGCAATTATAAGCACATCTGATTGTCTTGGACTTGCTCTGAATATTGTTCCAAATCTATCAAAATCATACCTACTCGCACCCGTTGCCATCATCTCGATTGCACAACATGCTAGTCCATACGTCAAAGGCCATAGTGAATTACTTCTACCCCATTGAACAAGTTTATCTACTGTAGTAAGAGCAACAGGTAAGCCTCCCTCACTTAGATAATTTATCTTATGCTGTGCCATTCAAGCGCTCCTTTTTTCCATGCATATATAAAACCTATTGTAAGAAGTGCAATAAAAAGCACCATTTCAATAAAACCAAACCAACCAAGGACCTTAAAGTTTACTGCCCATGGAAACATAAAAATGATTTCTACATCAAAAAGTATAAACAATAATGCAAAAAGATAGAAATGAGATGAAATTTTATTAGGTTGTTTACTAACCTCCGGTCCACACTCATAAATGGTAAGCTTTAACTTTTCGGTATCTAGTCTTGCCATTCTTCTTGAGACAACTCTTGCTAAAACAGTTATGCCGTAAAATACAGCAGTACCAAACGCTAATAGAAAAAATGCTCCAAAATAGGGATGAGCAAAATCCATATGTGACAGTTGTGTCATGGAAAATCCTTACATGTAACGAACTCCGAAGAGTTCTGAATTAATATCAAATAAACTAAATCTATAAAGTTTACCTTAATTCATATTAAAATATTTTTATTTTGTTTTTAATTAGAAACAAAACCCATTGACTTTTCTTCGCCAAAAACTCCTGCTTTTTCCCTTTTAATAGCACTTTTAAAATCCTCCATACTAAAAATAGGTTCCTCTTTTATTGCAACTCTTAAAGCACAGTTTTTTAACACTAGCTTTATTTGTCCACCACTAAGTTCATACTCTGATAACATATCAATTGAAAAACCATCTTCATAAATAGCACTTTCAGGAAGAAGTTTTTGCCAAAGTAATGCTCTTTGTTTTTGGGTAGGTTTTTCAAATGCTATCTTGTAATCAAATCTTCTAGAAAATGCACTATCAATTGATTCAAGTAAATTTGTAGTTGCTATTAAAACTCCATCAAATTTTTCTATCTGTTCTAAAAATATATTTTGCATCTGATTATGCATCTTTTCACTACTGCTACCACCGCCTGTTGTGCGAGAGCTTAAAAATTGGTCTGCTTCATTTAGTAACAAAACTGGTTCTGTTTTTGTTTTTTTAGCCAAATCTCTAAAAGTATCAAAAATAGCTCTTACGTTTTGTTCACTTTCTCCTACATATTTAGAAAGTATTTTAGAACAATCAAAACTAAGAACTCTTTTTTTCATAGATTTAGCTAAAGAGTGGGCTGTCATTGTTTTTCCAGTCCCTGGAGGTCCATAAAAAATAATTTTAGCATCAATACCACCGCGTCTCTCTTTGACACCCCATTCACGCAAAAGTTTCATAACATTTTTATCTATCTGTTTTAATAGGTTATCTAAAAGTTCTCTTGTTTTAGGTGTCAATACAACATCATCAAGTACCGTTTTTGGATCAATTAGCTCAAAAATCTCTTGTTCTTGTATAAGCATGTCTAATTTTATTTTTTTTGCTTTTTTCTCTTTATTTGGATGCATTATTTTTTGAAGTAACTCTTCAGAGATAAAAAAACTTCTTGAGACTCCACCAAAACCATTTAACATTTCATCATAGTCTATAATCTCTTCTTCAACAAGTTTAGAGCCTTCTTCAAGCAACGCTCTATTTTTTATCTTTTCATAATCATCAATGCTTATTAAGTTGACTAAGGTATTCATATCTCTTAGTGATTCAAATTCGCTTGCGTACTCTTCTTTAAGAAGTGCTAAGAATATAACTTGCTCTTTTTGATTCAATTCATAATCAGCAAAAATTTTCTCCATAGCTATCTCTATTTCACTAGCTTCTACACGTGCTGATATTCTTGATTCTAAAAGTTTCAACTTCGAAGTAAGAGAGTTTATATTTACCGAGTTTTGTTTGTTTAAACTAAGTTTTTGATACATCTCTATACGTAAGAACTGATCTTTAAGATACTCTAAATGATCTTTATAAGGAACAACATCAGGTAACTCCATATCTAAAGTTCCATCTTCTAGAAGTTTTAAAAATGGACTACTCAGAGTTACTGTGGAGTTTAAAAGTTCCAAATTTGAAGTATCTGATATTTTTAGATTTACAAAGGCACCAAGAGTTATCCAACCCTGATCAAGCAGATTTTTGATTAAATGCAGTTGTTTTATATGGTTATATTTTTTTTCACCAAATAAGCTTATAAGCGTATCTAAAACAACAACTTCCTCATTGCCGCCAATATATTGTTTTGTTATCTCTTTTAAGAGAGTAGCTTCTTGTTGTGTAACTTTAAGATGCTCAAAAATTATACTAGTTTCAACCGTTTTAGTATCTAAAAAATCTATCAAATAACGCAAATAATACCTTTTACATGTAATCCAAATTATATAAGTTTATCATTCTAACATAATAAACAGATGATAGAAATAAAGAGAAGAGATAGTTTCTTCTCTTAAGTTTTATAATATTTTATTTGTTAAATTCACCCTTTTGTACTTGTTCTTTTAGAATTCGTTTAAGTACTTTTCCAGTGGCATTTTTTGGTAACTCTTCAACAAAATATACATGTTTAGGAACTTTAAAATTTGCTAGGTGTGATTTAAGATATTTTTTTACTTCTAGCTCTTTAAGCACAACATCTTCTTTTGGTTGAACAAAAGCCATAACTTCTTCATCATTAAGATCATTTTTTATGCCAATAACAGCAGCTGCATCAACTCCTTCATAAAGAGCTAAAACCTCTTCAATCTCTCTTGGATAGATATTAATCCCTTTTGAGATTATAAGGTCTTTTTTTCTATCTACTATAAAAAGAAATCCATCTTCATCAACTTTACCTAAATCTCCACTTAACAACCAACCATTTACTATAGTTTCATCAGTTGCATCAGGACGATTCAAATAACCTTGCATTACACAATCACCTTTTATGATGATTTCACCAACTTCACCAACTGGAAGTTCTACCATTTCATCATTGACTATTTTAATTTCATAACTCTCTAGTGGCAAACCAACAGAGAGTGGCTTTTGTTTATCCATACGGTTTACAGCAACAGCAGGAGAACACTCACTAAGACCATAACCTTCTGTTAGAGTTGCATTTTTAAATTTTTTATCAAAATCGTTTAATACAGATTCGCTAAGAGGTGCACTTCCCGATATAAAAATTCTGATTTTATTAAACCACATAAAGTACCAAGGTATCTTAGCTTTTATCAAAGAGTTATAAAGAGTTGGAACACCAAGAAAAATTGTTGCACGTTTAAGAAGTGCTTGTTTTAAAACATTTGCAAACGGAAATACTGATTTAACTATGATTATAGATGAGTTAGTCATAACTGGCAAAATAACCATTACAGAAAGTGTAAAAGAGTGAAACATCGGCAAAAATACTAAAAATCTATCTTTTTCATCTATCTTAAAAGCTTTTTGTCCACTCCAAGTATTTGAGAATATATTTCTAAAACTAAGCATTGCACCTTTTGGTTTACCTGTTGTTCCTGAAGTGTAAACTATACAAGCCAAATCATCAAGCTTTGGAGGATTCATAAGTTGTTCATGAGATTCTTGTGATTGTGTTATCTCCACAAAACTGTAATTCTTATCATCAAGTCCATCGTAATCTTCTGTCCAAACGATCTTTTCTACTGCTGTTGTATTTAAAAGATTTTTTGTCTCTTTGGATAGTGATGGAGAGCTTATCAGCATTTTTGCTTCACAGTCATTAACTATATATTCAAACTCTTCATGTTTTAAAAAAGTGTTAATAGGAACAGCAACAGCTCCTATTTTTGTTATAGCAAAAAGAGATATCATAAACTCTTCTGAGTTACCGACTATCATTGCAACTTTATCGTTACTTGTAATACCACTAAATTCTAAAAACCTAGCAAATGTATCTATTTTTTGTTTAAAACGGAGGTTATCTACTTTTCTATCTTCTATGAATATAACTGGTTTATTTGGATTTACTTTGGCATTATGCTCAATCGCTTCATAAAAATTTTGATATTTGTACTCTAGCATTAATTGTCCTTACTTATTGCCCACACTTGGTGGCTTATATTTATTCTTTTTTTCAAAGTGCAAATATAAGCCATCTATGCTAATAGATGGCTTAAAAAAATAAGTTATTAGAACTTATATTTAAAAGATGCTGTTAGCATATGTGCTGATGAGTTCGAAAATGTTCCATTTGGATTTGGAGCAGCACGACTTACTGTTCTATCATCTTTGTCACTTAATAGATATGCCATTCCCATACTCATATCACTATTTATCTTATACTCAAAACCAGCAGAGTATATATAGGCATCACTATCTGGCGTTTCAAAGCCAAGAGTGCTATCAGGAACAGGTGATTTATCTATACCAAAACCTGCCATTAGCTTTAAATCATCGCTATATTTATGAGAGACTCCGAATCTATAAGTATTACTATCTTTCCAGTTCTTAGAAGTTAGCTCAAATGCCCCTGGCAATACTACACCTGGTAATGCAGTAGGGTATTTAAAATCTAATTCTTTATAAGCAGACCAGTATGTTCTCTCATATACAAACTCAACTGTTGTTTTATTCATAGTATATGCTATAGCAAGTCTAAGCTCAGCTGGCATTGGAATAGTTAAGCTTCCATCTCCATCATAACTTCCACCAAAACCTGGCACAGGTGAGCCTGAAAACAACTTAGCATTACCTTCAACTGTTAAATCAACTTTTGAGCGGTAAGTTGTTGCAAAAGTTAAATTTTCAATCGGTTTATAACTTAATGCTAAGTTATACCCAAAATCAATCGAATCAGCTTCCATATCCCTAGTTAATGCACCTCCAGCAGCAGCACCTGTACTCTTTATCACTCCTGATGAGTAAAGTGCTCTTAAACCAAAACCAACTGCAAAATTATCGTTTACTCTATAAGCAACA
This sequence comes from uncultured Sulfurospirillum sp., assembly GCA_965306065.1. Taxonomy (GTDB): domain Bacteria; phylum Campylobacterota; class Campylobacteria; order Campylobacterales; family Sulfurospirillaceae; genus Sulfurospirillum_A. The sequence goes on from CBDLTN010000031.1 coordinate 14,863, forward strand.
TTAGGGTTTAACTCTATAACCTCTAAGCCAAACTCTTCTGCTGTTGCTTTTTGATAAGTGGATTTCCACTCTTTTGTTAAACCAGCAGGTATTACCATAGAAACACCAAATCTCCAATCTCCAAAGGCTGGGGATACATAGTGAGTAGTGGGCATAAATGCCATTCCCTTTTCTGCTTCTGCATCAAATGCGCTATTTGAACTATCCGTATATTTGATTTTAGGTACATATATAGTAGTTAAAGCAACTTCTAAGTGTGAGCCTTTTTCTAACCATACCATATTCGCAGGATTATAGTAACTAGCATCTGCATCATCTGCTGCTGCAACATATGCGGCACCTAAACCCATGCTATTTAGTGATTGTTGTGGAATTTTATATCCTGCTGCACTTAGCGTCGCGGCACTAAGACCAAGCAGTGCTGCAACTTTTACGTAATTCTTCATATATTTTTCTCCTAAGGATTGTTTTATTTAATTAGACTATAAAGAAGCTCAATCTCCTGAGCCCATATACTCTCATCAATAGTCTCTAGCACCATTGGTATATCATCTATTCTATCATCATTCATGATTAGTTTAAATGCCTCAATACCTAATTTCCCTTCTCCAATAGAGTGATGCCTATCTACTTTACTGCCAAGATCTGGTTTTGAATCATTTAAATGCATTCCCATTAGGTGCTCGAATCCGACAATGTTAGCAAATTTATCCATAGTTTCATTATATGTTTTTGATGACCGAAAGTCATAACCAGAAACAAAAAGGTGACATGTATCAATACAAACACCAGTTCTAGCCTTATCTATAGAGTTATCAATCAAGTATCCCAAATGTTCCATTTTGTAACCCATGTTACTACCTTGTCCTGCTGTATTTTCTACAACTAGCTTTACTCCATTTGTTTGACGTAAAGCTTCATTCATGGATTCACTGATAAGTTCTAAACAATTATCTTCACTTATCTGTTTTAAATGACTTCCTGGGTGAAAATTAAGACGATCGAGTCCAAGTTGTTCACAACGTTTCAACTCATCAATAAAAGCATTTAATGATTTTTCTCTTTTTTCTACTTCTGGATGTCCTAGATTTATAAGGTAGCTATCGTGGGGTAGAACATGTTTTGGAAGTATTTCAGACTTTTCAAGTTCATCTTTAAACTTAGCAATGATTTTATCATCTAAATCTTTTGCTACCCATTGACGTTGGTTTTTTGTAAAAAGAGCAAATGCCTTGGCACCAATATTTTTTGCATTTATAGGCGCATTAAAAACCCCTCCACTTGCACTAACATGTGCCCCAATATATTTCATTTTAGTTCCTTTAGTTTTATCAATATTCTATTTTGTTTATCTTTAAAATAAAGATTTTTGCCTTCTATTTTATATGTTATGTTAAATTTATCTGATTTTATATTTTGTTCAAATCCTGTTTTGGTTTTTTTGAAATTTTTTCTATCATATATTGGATTAAAATTAAACAATTCATTTATAAAATCTTCATAATGAGAAAACCCAAAAAACTCTTTATTAAAATTTTCTTTTTTCATACATACATAATCTAAACAAATATCATCTTTTACATGTAAATCAAATATAGGCGTTGAAGCAGAAAATAACTGCAAGTTCAATCTAGTGTTGTCTCTTTTAACAAACCCTGTATCTGCTATGGCTATTTGAGGGTTTTTTATAACTACATAGTATGGTTTTGAAGATAGATATGGTGTTTTATATGAACATCCTGTAAAAATAAAAATAAAAAGCAATAATACTTTATACATTTTTAGCTTTTTTATCTCTAAGATAAGTTCCAATTTCAGCACTAAGCATACCAAACAAAATCAATCCTGCACCTATGAGTTGGACTGCATAAAACTGTTCTCCTGCAAAGTAGTAACCAAATATTCCGGCACTTACAGGCTCCATTGTAAATATAATTGCTGTTTTTGCTGGAGTCGTAAACTTTTGCATAACAGTTTGTGTAAAAAAAGCAAAAATAGTTGCAAAAATAACTGTAATTATAAGTGCTTCAAGAAAAACTCCATCAAAACTATTTGGCATTATATATCCATCTACTGTAAAAGCTCCAAAAAATGAAAGTACAGTTACAACTAAAAACTGGATAGTGACAAGTAAAAAAGCACTATGCCTTTTTGCATAGACATCTGTAAATGTTATTTGTAATGCAAACATAGCTGCACAAATAAGAGCATAAAACTCTCCATAACCAAACCCACCCAAGGCTTCATTATCAGTTAAAAAATATAATCCTATTACAGCACAAACGGCTCCGAACAAGGAGTAAACAGAAGCTTTTTTCTTAAAAATCAAAAATACAGCAAAAGGTACTATGACTACATTTAGTCCTGTTATAAATGCAACAGTTGAAGAGTACGTGTAAGTTAAGGCAAACGTTTGAGTTGCAAACCCTAAAAACATAAATATACCTAAAACTATCCCTGCTTTTAAAGTAGCTTTATCTAATTTTTTGAACTCTTTAAAAGAGAAAAGCCCCATCAAAACAGTCGCTATCAAAAATCTCCAAAACAAGAAAATATACACAGGAGTATCTTCTATAGCATCTTGTACTATAAAAAATGTTCCACCCCAACAAACAGCTACTAACAATAGTGAAAAATCTGCACCAAACTCTTTTATTTTACTTTTTATCAAATCTACCCTTTTTTTAAAGATGGTATTTTAGCATATTTTAACAACTCATTTCGTAAATTAAATTACTATTTATTTAAAATTTAGTTAATTTTATTTAACATTTGTAAAAAAAGTGCTATAATGTTTTACAAAAATTTCAGGATAAGTCAGTGAAATCAAATTTTATTATATTATTACTTACAAGTTTAGTTTTAACATCTACTTTATATGCTAGAGGACATACCTCTACTATTCCTTCAGAAATTTTTAAAGGCTGTGCAAAATGCCATGGAAAAGATGGTAAGAATTTGGCTTACGGAAGAAGCGAGCCTCTTGCAGGACAAGAAGTAGAGGATTTAATAGAGAGCATAAATTTTTTTAAAGAGAGTGAATTTGGGAAAAAAGGTGTTATCTTAGTTATGTCTAAACAAGTAAATCATCTTAATGACAAACAAATCGAAGAATTAGCAGTTTATATATCTAAATTAAAAAGGTAGAAAGATGAAAAAAGCCATATCTTCATTGGCTCTAATTATCCTTATGAGCGTAACTATAAATATCGATGCACAAGCTAGTGTTATTAGAGGAAAAAAGTATTATATACAATACTTTAAAACTCCTTGTGGATTCAAAGGTGATGTCATGGGAAACTACCATACAAAAAAAGAGTGGAGAAACGCTTACAAGGATGGTACCTTTATACATTTAATAAAAAAAATCTGTCCTAATGCAACAGTTGTTCTATCTAAAAAAAAGCAAAAACATCTCTATCATTTTTTAAGTTCATTTGCTAGTGACAGTGGAAATGTGCCTAGTTGCAATTAAAATATACAAACAATACAAACCGTGTGAGATATATACATTCGCATAATAAAACTTACAAAATATTCACTTTTTAACTTTAATTTTATAATATATGGCTAAAATTTGTGTTTAGACGTAATGAAAGGCCCCCAAATAATGGATGAACTAATTGTAAATATGAAAAATGTGGATAAGTATTATGGAGACTTTCATGTACTTAAGAATATTGATTTCTCAGTGAAAAAAGGAGAGATTGTTGTAGTTTGTGGACCTAGTGGAAGCGGAAAATCTACACTTATAAGATGTATAAATAGACTTGAAGAAATAGATAGTGGCGATATATATGTAGAGGGCAAAGACCTCTATGATAAAAAAGTAAACCTAAACCAACTCAGAGCTGAAACAGGAATGTTATTTCAACATTTTAACCTTTTCCCTCATCTTACTATACTAGAAAATATAACAATAGCACAAACAAAAGTTAAAGGCATCTCAAAACATGATGCTCATGAAAATTCACTAAAACTTTTAGAAAAAGTAGGTCTTGCTCATAAAGCTGAAGGTTACCCAAGTGAACTTAGTGGTGGACAAAAACAAAGAGTAGCAATAGCAAGAACATTAGCAATGAAACCTCAAATTATTCTTTTTGATGAACCAACTTCTGCACTTGACCCTGAAATGATAGGTGGTGTATTAGATGTTATGAGAGATCTTGCCCATGAGAATTACACTATAGTATGTGTAACTCATGAAATGGGCTTTGCAAAAGAAGTATGTAATCGTATAGTTTTTATGGATGAAGGAGAAATCTTAGAGGAAAATACTCCTGAAGAATTTTTTACTAACCCAAAAACTGAACGTGCTCAAAAGTTCTTAAAAGAAGTATTAATACACTAAAAAAGACAATCTAAATTAAGGAGATAGAATGAGAAAAATTCTT
>CBDLTN010000032.1:0-19231 GCA_965306065.1 uncultured Sulfurospirillum sp.
ACTCATATCTGTAAAACACATACTTGGCAAGAACGATTTGATACTTGTTTGGCAGTAAAAGAAGCTGGTTTAAACTTAGTTAGTGGTGGTATCTTTGGTTTAGGTGAGACAAAAGAGCAAAGAGTGTCTTTTATAAATGCTCTTAAAAAACTAAAACCAAAGACAGTTCCTCTTAACTTTTTTCATCCAAATCCTGCACTTCCTCTTAAAGCGGAACCTTTAGATATAGATGAAGCTTTAGAGCTTATAAGATGGGTTAGAAGTGAGCTTCCTGATGTAAAACTTATGGTAGCAGGAGGACGAGAGTTTACTTTTAAGCAAAGACAAAATGAAATTTTTACAGCAGGTGCAAATGCTATTGTGATAGGTGATTATCTCACAACAAGTGGCGAAGATATAAACAAAGACAAGCAGATGATAGAATCTCTTGGATTAAAAGTAGCAAAAACTCACAATGGCTGAAGTATCTATAATCTTCACGATTTCGGCGATACTATTTTTATCGCCTTTTTTGTCAAGATATATAAAAATGCCTACACCAGCACTAGAGATTATACTAGGGATGTTTGCGGCATACTTTGGATTTATTACTGAATTTTATCTTTTAGAACTTGTCGCTCATGTAGGTTTCTTCTACCTAATGTTTATGGCTGGAACAGAAGTTGATTTAAAAATGTTTACAAAGATAGATAAAGGCCTTTTAAAAAAAGGTATCTTGTACCTTATGTTTTTGTATATCATATCAACCATCTCAGTTATATATCTAGGTATGAGTAAAATTTTAATTATAATTATACCTACCTTATCAGTGGGACTTATCCTAGCACTGTACAAAGACTATGGTAAAAATGCAAGATGGTTAAATCTCTCCATGATTGTAGGAAGTATGGGCGAACTTGTAAGTATATCTTTGCTTACTTTTGCTGGAGCTGCATTAGAGTTTGGTATAGGGTTTGAGCTATACAAAGCAGTTGCTTATCTTGTCTTGCTCCTTGGTGGTATTGTAATTATATTTAAACTTTTACATGTACTATTTTGGTGGTACCCTGAGATAAAAACTTACCTCATGCCTCACCTTGATAAAGAAGAACAAGATTTACGTTTGTCTATGGGACTGTTTTCTCTTATGATTGGTCTTATGATATGGCTTCAACTTGAGATTGCTTTTGGTGCATTTATAGCTGGTATTTTTATTGCAACATTTTTTGAACATAAAGAGGATCTACCTCATAAAATTTCATCTTTCGGATTTGGGTTTTTAGTACCAATCTTTTTTATCTATATAGGCTCTACATTTAACCTTTTGACTCTTGGAGTATCTGGTGTTATCCCAACTGCTTTATCAATAGTAGCTCTTATGATAGTAGCTCGTGGTTTTTCATCACTTGTTTTTATCCAGTATCTTGGCAAAGTTGATATCTTTAGATTTGCTCTATCTCAGTCTATGCCACTAACTCTAACTATAGCGATAGCAACAATAGCTTACGAATCACATAGCATTGGTAACCATCTCTACTCAGCTCTCATCTTAGCATCTTTGATTGAAGTGATTATTGCAATGTTAGGCATAAAAGTTATTACTTTTGGAAAAAAGTATTATAAAAATAAACTGAATTCATAAATTGGCAAATAGTAGTTTAAGCTAAAACAAACAAATTAATTTCCAATTAGTCATATTTTTATAATAAACTTATTGTATTATCACTATAATGAATAATTAAAAAATAATACAAAGGAGTTTTTATGCCGAATAGAACGGTTACTGTTATAGATAATAGAACTGGTGAAAAATATGACTTTCCAATTCTAGAACCAACAATTGGACCAGATGTAGTTGACATCTCTACATTTTATGGGAATACTGGTATGTTTACATTTGATAGAGGATTCACTTCAACAGCAAGTTGTCGCTCTAAAATAACTTATATCGATGGTGGTAAGGGCAAACTTATGTATCGCGGTTACGATATAGCATACCTTGCAACTCAAAAGACTTTTTTAGATTCTGCTTACCTTCTCTTAAATAAAGAACTACCAGATGAAGAAACTTTAGAAAACTTTAGTATGGAGATGAAAAAACGTTCGTTTATCCATGAAGGAATGAAAAAACTTTTTGATGCTTTCCCTGATCGTGCTCACCCTATGGCAATTCTTTCTGCTGGTGTTTCTGCACTATCTACTTTTTATTTTGATCATTTAGATATAGATACTCCTGAAGAGTACATGGAAATGGCAAATAGAATTGTAGCAAAGATACCTACTATAGCAGCTTTATCATATAGATATTCACAAGGACTTCCTGTTATCTATCCTGATATGAAAAAAGGCTTTACTGAGAACTTTTTATATATGCTTAGAGGATACCCTCATCATCATATTGAATTAAAACCAATTGAAATAAAAGCACTTGATACAATCTTTACACTTCATGCTGACCACGAACAAAATGCTTCTACTACGACTGTACGTGTTGTTGGGTCAACTCATGCTCATCCTTATGCATGTATTGCAAGTGGAGTTGCTGCACTTTGGGGAAGAGCTCATGGTGGTGCAAATGAATCAGTTATACGTCAACTTGAGATGATAGGTTCTGTTGAAAATGTAGATAAGTATATAGCAAAAGCAAAAGACCCTAATGATGATTTTAGACTTATGGGATTTGGTCATAGAGTTTATAAAAATTTTGATCCAAGAGCGACTATATTAAAAGATATTCAACAAGAATTGGTTGATGAGTTAAACTTAGATTCTGAATTGATGGCAATAGCTAAAAGAATTGAAGAAATTGCACTTAGTGATAATTATTTTATCGAAAGAAATCTATATCCTAACATTGACTTCTACTCAGGTATTATCCTTCAAGCTCTTAAGATTCCTAAAGAGATGTTTGCGGTTATATTTGTTATCGGTAGAACTCCAGGTTGGATTGCTCAGTGGATTGAGCTTAAAGAGCAAGATTCTATCAAGATAGCTCGTCCTAGACAATTATATCTTGGACCAGATGAAAGAACTCCAGAGTACTAAAACACATCTTTACATGTAAGGGGTAAAACCTTTACATGTAAACTACTTTAATGTAAACGTATATCCATCTTTTACTTTTTGTTTATCATAAAGATATCTGCCATCGAGTTCTATTGCAACTCTGTAATACCCATCATGTTTTCCTAATGTAATCGATGAAAAGTTTTTCATCTTTAAGTTATATACTTTTGTATAAAAAGAAACCTCTCTTTCAAAGTCAACCACAATTTTATATGGAGCAGTAACTAAAAAATCTCTAATTTTTTTGTCTTTTGTTTTTATATGTAACGTTTTGTCATTTATAGTGAACAGTATTAGATTTTTAAAATTTATCTTTTTAGTTTTACTTACTTGTTTTTTCATAGGCATTGAAGTTAAAAGTGAAGAAGAAGTTACGTCATCAACACGTTTTTTTACTATAAGCTCATCATGCCAATCTATTTTGTTGTCAACACTTACTTTTTTACTTTGTATTGAACCATCTAAGTTCTGAAAGTGAAACTCTACACTTTTTAGTATTCTAGCACTACTAGGAAGCTGTATTGTTGCACTTGTAAAATTTTTTCTTGTATCTTTTATATATGTAGCTTTTCCTGTAGTGGCTGCAGCCGATACTGCTTTAAAAGGATTATCTCTTGCAATCAAAGAGACACTAAGTAGTATGAAAATTGTAACAATATATCTCATCAAAATCCTTTAGTATCTGGGTCTAAGTCTTTTAGTTCAAAATACTCTTTTTGTAAAATTGCATTCTCTTGTTTAAGCGCATCTACACTTTGTTCTAATATCTGTTTTTCTGATTGTAGGTTAAGTAAAACGTCTAAAGAACTTTTACCAAACAACATATCACCTACATATATGCCAAATCCTATAACAACAACTATAAGAGAGAAGATTTTTAGATAAAAAGAGATCCCTTTAGAATCTCTTCTTTCTCCTATATCTTCAAACTCTTCTAGTATTTCACTCATTATTTAAATAAAGATTTTCCTAAATACTCACTTACGCCTAGTTCTGTACCAATCTCTAAAAGTCTATTGTACTTAGCGATTCTATCACTTCTTGAAGTACTTCCTGTTTTAATCTGTCCACAATTTAGAGCAACAGCAAAATCAGCAATAAATGCATCTTCACTCTCTCCACTTCTATGACTCATTACACAATTGTAGTTGTTTCTTTGAGCTAGTCTTATTGTTTGCATAGTTTCACTCACTGAACCAATCTGATTTGGCTTGATAAGAATTGAGTTTGCAATTCCTTTTGAAATTCCCTCTGATAAAATTTTTGCATTTGTTACGTATAGGTCATCTCCAACTAGCTGAACTCTCTCACCTAGTTTTTCAGTAAGTATTTTCCAGCCATCCCAGTCATCTTCACTTAGACCATCTTCTATTGAAACGATAGGGTATTTATCACATAAATCTACATAATAATCAGCTAACTGCTCACTTGTAAGTTCTCTATTTTCTGATTTTAGTACGTATTTACCTTCATCGTTAGTCAACTCTGATGCTGCAACATCTAGTGCGATTGCTATTTGCTCTCCTGCTTTATATCCAGCTTTTTCGATTGCTTGCATGATAACTTGGATAGGCTCTTCGTTTGATTTTAGGTTTGGTGCAAAACCACCTTCATCTCCAACTGCTGTTGATTCACCCATGCCATCAATAATCTTTTTTAGATGATGATATACTTCTGCAGATGCTCTTAAACCTTCACTTAAGTTTTCAAATCCAACAGGCATAACCATATACTCTTGAAAATCAACAGAGTTATTTGCATGCTCTCCACCATTGATGATATTTAACATTGGAACTGGCATAGTCATCGCATTTGATCCACCTAGGTATCTGTATAGTGGTAGTTTTAGACTTTTTGCAGCCGCACGTGCTACAGCCATACTAACACCTAAAACAGCATTTGCTCCTAAGTTTCCATAGTTTTCAGTGCCATCTGCTTCTTTCATGATTCCATCAATCAATGCTTGATTGAATGGGTCTAGACCGATTATGTTATCGGCGATTGTAGTATTTACATTTTCGCAAGCTTTTAGAACACCTTTTCCCATATAACGCTCATCTGCGTCTCTAAGTTCAAGTGCTTCTCTTTTTCCAGTACTAGCTCCACTAGGAACTATAGCATTTGCACTTGTCCCATCACTTAGTCTTACTGTAGCTCTTACTGTTGGGTTTCCCCTACTATCTAATACTTCATCTGCGAAAATATCATCTATAAATATCATTTTTATTCCTATAATTATCTACATGTAAAGAATCGCTATGATTCTTCTAACTCAACTTCCTCACCCATTCCCATTTGCTCTTTGATTTTGTTTTCAATCTCCAAAGCTACTTCAGGATTCTCTTTTAAAAGTGCCTTGACGTTCTCACGTCCTTGCCCCAATCTCATCTCGCCATAACTAAACCAAGCACCACTTTTGTCTATAATGTCAAGTTTAACACCATAATCAACAAGCTCACCCTCTTTAGATATGCCTTCGCCGAACATTATATCGAATTCTGCCTGACGAAATGGAGGTGCTACTTTGTTTTTTATAACTTTTGCTCTTGTTCTGTTTCCTATGACTTCTTCACCTTGCTTTAGAGTTGCTATTTTTCTTACATCTATCCTTACAGAAGAGTAAAATTTCAGAGCATTTCCACCAGTTGTAGTCTCAGGAGAGCCATAACCCATAGTTCCTATTTTCATACGAATCTGGTTAATAAAGATTATAGTTGTTCCCATTTTATGAACAACACCCGTTAACTTTCTTAGAGCTTGACTCATAAGTCTTGCTTGAAGACCAACGTGAGTATCTCCCATATCGCCTTCAATCTCAGTTTTTGGAGTAAGAGCTGCAACAGAATCGACTATTATCAAATCTACCGCACCACTACGTGTAAGAGTTTCAACAACGTCCAAAGCCTGCTCACCAAAATCTGGTTGAGAAACTAAAAGGTTGTCTGTATCGACTCCAAGATTTCCAGCATATTTAACATCAAGAGCGTGTTCAGCATCTACAAATGCACAAATGCTTCCTTTTGCTTGAGCTTGAGCTGTTATCTGAAGAGCTAAAGTAGTCTTACCTGAACTCTCTGGTCCATATACTTCTATAATTCTTCCTTTAGGAACACCATCTATTCCCAAAGCCATATCAAGACCAAGTGAACCTGTACTAATAGAATCTATAGGCTCAATATTTCGCTCACCTAAACGTACTAAAGTACCTTTACCAAACGCCTTATCTATCTGCTTGATTGCTAAGTCTAATGCTTTCTTTTTTTTATCATCGATTTCCATTTTAGTCTTCCTTAATTTGAGTTTTTATTTTATCATTTTGTGCTTGAAAAAGTTCTTTAGAAGTCTAAAGGACTTAAAACTTTTGTTTTGTTTATCTGTGAAACTACATGGGTATATATCATAGTACTCTCCATACTTCTATGTCCTAGTAGCTCTTGAATTGTTTTTAAATCTATACCAGCTTGTAAAAGATGCGTTGCGTACGAGTGTCTAAATATATGTGAAGTAACCTTTTTGTTTAGATTTGCTTTTAGGGAAGCTTGTTTTATATTTCTTCCTAATGTTTGTGGATGTATATGATGTCTTCTTGTAATCCCACTTACAGTGTCTTTACTTACTTTTGTCATAGGAAACAAAAACTGCCATTTTGTCTCTTTGTTCGCATTTGGATATTTTTTTTCAAAAGCATAAGGCATATAAACACTTCCGTATCCATCAGCCAAATCCTTTACATGTAACTCTTTTACTAACTCTACTTGTGTTAAAAGTTTTGTTTTTAATTTACTTGGCAAAGGAAGAGTTCTGTCTTTAAGTGACTTGCTATCCCAGATATAAATCTTGTCAAATCCAAAGTCTATATCTTTGAGCCTAAGACTCAAAAGCTCACTCATCCTCAAACCACAACCATACATCAAAGAAGTCATAAGATGATAAATACCGTTTATATTTGATATGATTTTTTCTACCTCTTCCCTAGTCAAAACTATTGGTATGTGCTTTCTCTCTTGTGCTCTAAGTGCTTGGATATTCCACTCACTCATATCTATGCCCAAAACTTCTTTGTATAAAAACAGTATCGCAGAAAATGCTTGATTTTGTGTTGCGGGTGATACTCTGTTTTTAACAGCTAGGTTTGTTAGGTACTGTTCTATCTCATCTTTGCCCATATCAATAGGGTGTTTTTTGTTGTGGAAAAGGATATAGCATTTTATCCAATGAATATAAGTTTTTTCAGTTGAGATACTATAGTATTTTAACCTTATCTTATCTCTAACCATGTCCAATAACTTTTTTTTCTCACTCATAATTTACCTTAACCTTAAGGAACAAAACGTTCTTTTTATATAAAATTTAACAAATACCAAATAAACTGTTCTATTATTTGATATATATCCATTAAAAGAACACTTATTTTTTAAGGATTATAGACAGTTTTATAAAAACAAGTTAAAAATATTGCATTTTGCAATGTTTTTAAACTTTTTAGCGATTTAACAGAATACTTTTTTTGTTTAGTTAATTGTTATTAAATAAGCTGTTTGTGATATAATGTTCGTTCAATAAATAGTTATAACTAGAAGGAGTTGACCATAGCAAATAAAAAAAATCAACACTTTGTTCCACAATATTTTTTTAAACTATTCTCAGAAAATAAAAAGTCTATTCATATGTTGTTAAAAGCTACAGGTATAGCAAAATTTACAGTTCCTATAAAAGGACAATGTTCAAAGAATAATTTTTATGGAAGTGTAGAGATTGAAGATAAGTTTTCTATACTAGAAGGTCAACATAGTCAATTATTAAAAGAGATACTATTAATTAATTCAGAAGATACATTAAAAATATTTTTAGAAGAAAATCACAATACTTTACACTTAATTGAAGTTATACTTTTTCAAAGATTAAGAACAAATCTAGAAGGAAGTAAAACTAGTGACTTAATGACAAGGTTGGCTAGAGACATGCTAGAGTCTCAGCTAAAAGCCAAAGGTGAAGTTGAACTTATTAATGCTTTACCTAATTGTGAAATATCAGTAACTAAAGAAGGAAAAACAGGTTTAATATTAACTCAAATAGCAAGTATTTACCGTTCTCAACCTGGACTATTCGATTTAGGAGTTTATATATTAAATAATAAAACTAAAAATGAATTTATTTTTAGTGATTCTCCAGTTGTGTTTTACAATATGGCATACAAACATATTCAAGATTCAGGCACATTAGGACTTCAGTCCCCAGGATTATTAATATTTTATCCTATTTCTATAGATAAATGTATTTTGTTTATTGACGAACAAAAATATATTGGTGAAATTATAGATAATAATTTTTTTGATATTACCAATGAATTTGATGTTAATAGTATTAATAAGCTACAGCTACATCACAGTTTAGACTCCGTATACTTTTCTGAAACTAATAATCACAAATATATTGTAAAACTTTGGAGACAAGAACGAAATACTTTCAATAAAAAATATTCTACCCTTGTTTCTTATAATGAAGTTATAAATGGAGAAGTTCAAGATAACAGTAAATTACTAAAGTCTTTTGCAGAACAGATACCATATGACTTAAAATTATCTTTTATACGTCCAAATGAAAAAAATGATAAGAAAATTAAACGCTTTAGAACTAAAAAACTACATGATATTTTACAAGAAAGTAGAAAAGACATTAAAGAATTGAGAGAAGAGGTCAGAAATGATAAATAGTAAAAGTTATAACAAGTACGAGGAGACCAATAATTTACCCTAGCGGGAAAATTATTGCTCACAAAAGACGTTATCACACAAAGGAACATAAATTTGAAAGCAACAGATATCCCATTTGTAAAACATATAGGAATTGAAAAACAAAATAATGAATTATCATTAGCTTTCAAAAATGATGTATTAAACCATATAAAAACGATTCACGCAAGTGCTCAATTTACATTAGCAGAAACACAAAGTGGTCTTCATCTTCAAAGCATCTTTCCAGAGCTTAAAGGAAAAGTTATACCTGTCCTGAGAGATGCTCAGATTAAGTACTAAAAACCTGCACAAGAAAAAATTATTGCTATTTCATCAACAGATGAAGAAGCTGTCATTAAATTCAAATCACAATTTGAAAAAAAAGGCAGAGGCTCACTTCAAATTGAAGTTAAAATAAAAGATATAAATGATATTTTAACTTGTCAAGCTACTTTTACTTGGTTTGTTCAAGCACTCTAAAGAGATAACAAACACGGCACACCAATAGAAACATGCGAGCGGGTTTCTATTGGTGCGTTCAAACATTATATGATGCAAAGGATATGTTAGCAAAAAAAGTCTAACATTTTATACAATGTACATAAGTCTTTTCAATTGAAATACATAGTTTTTATTCTTATTTTTAACTATGTATAATAATGTCTTTTTTAACTCATAGCTTAAGAAATAAAATATTTTAAAAAAATTAATAAACATATTTTATGTTTAGTTAAGTATGCTATAATATCATTTGAATAAGTCTTTGTAAGTTCCCATTTATGCTTCTGTAGTACTCCTTTACGCACAACAAATGACAAGAACACACACAAACAACTAATAAAAATTTAAAGGACAAGCATGAAGCTTTTCAAATCAAAAAAAATAGAAAAAGAATTTCAGAAGGCATACGATGATTTACTGGATGGTTGGAGTATAGAGACTCAAAGCCAATGGGTCCGCTCAGAGTTTGGTGAGACGCATGTTATTATTTCAGGTCCAGATAATGGCGAGCCATTAGTACTCTTACCGGGTACACAAGCAACAGCTGCAATGTGGGGGCCTGTAATTTCTAAGCTAAGCAGTAATCGACGAATATATTCATTTGATTTGATTGATCAAGTAGGACGCTCTCGACCAGAACGTGTCTTAACTAGTTCAAACGATTGTGTTGAGTGGATTGAACAAACGTTAGATGCTTTAAATCTTTCTAAAGTGGATATTGTTGGGAATTCTTTAGGTTCATTTATAGTGGCTACTTTTGCACATAGTCGTCCTACCAGAGTAAATAAAGTTATATTAACAGCGCCAGCAGCTACTGTATCAAATATAAGTTTACTTTATATATTGCAAGTTCTTATAACGTTAATGTTGCCATTTAAAGGGTTAACTAAACGCTTTTTGAATACATTAAGCCAAGGAAATGTTAAATCTACTAGCACATTATATAAAGTGTTGTATCTCGCTATGAGTGAAAGCAAGGTGATTAGTAAAGTTGTGCCCCGCTTATTATCAGATAAAGAACTAAGTGCATTATCAATGCCTCTGCTACTTATACTAGGAGAAAAAGATAAAGCCAATAAGACCAAGGCGTTAAATATCCATAAAAAATTGCTACCATTAATACCAAATGTAAAATGTAAGGTATTACCAAATGCAGGCCACCTATGGAGCCCTGAACAATTTAAAGACAGTGGACAACTAATCGAGGAGTTCTTAAGTTGTAGTTAAAGATGTTACTTAATCAAAAAAACTCCCCTCTCTTCTATCTACAGGTAAACACCAATCAACATCCTCCAAATCATTATCGTTAAGATAACTATTTGTTTTAGAAAATGGTTTGGAACCAAAAAAACCTCTATATGAGGACAGAGGTGAAGGGTGAGGTGCATTTAGGATAAGGTGTTTACTCTCATCAATGAGCTTAATTTTTTTCTGTGCTGGTTTACCCCATAAAACAAAAACTACATTGCTTTTTTTCTGGCTTATTGTTTGTATAACATGGTCTATAAACCTCTCCCAACCTTTGTCTTTATGAGAGTGTGCTTGACTGGCTCTTACAGTTAGGACTGTATTTACTAAAAATACTCCTTGTGCAGCCCATAAGCTAAGATTCCCACTAGTAGGTATCTCACATCCTATGTCATCTTTAAGCTCTTTAAATATGTTTAACAAAGAGGGAGGGTGAGCTATGCCATCATTAACAGAAAATGCAAGACCATGAGCTTGGTTTTGACCATGATAAGGATCTTGTCCTAGTATTACAACTTTGAGCTTATCAAAGGGTGTACTATTAAACGCATTAAATATATCTTTCTGTTTTGGATAAATAGTATGATTTTGTTGTTCTTGAAGTAAAAACTCTTCTAGTTCTAAAAAATATGGCTTTTCAAACTCATCTTTAAGTATCTCTTTCCAACTTTTATCTATTTGTGTGTCATTCATGGATAAACCTAATAAAATTTTTAAAATTTTATCAAAAAAACATTATAAACAAAATAATAAATACTCTTTAGTGTATAATATACTAGCTTTTTTATGTGAAGATAAAAAACAATTCAATACTCGTACAAGTATCAATAGTTGTTAGCGGGTTCATCTTCTCAAGTATAATTGCTTGGTCCCTTTATAACATAGAAGAAAAATCAATAATCACTGAGTTTCATAAAGACGTAAATGAACAAGCTGATTTATTATATAATGAAGTATCAATCAACCTAGAGACTTTACACTCTCTATCTATACTGTTTAACTCAAAAAATATTGCTGAGTTTAAACAGTTTCGCATGGAAGCAAAAAGAATTTTAAGCCGTCATCGTGATATCCAAGCACTTGAATGGATACCAAGAGTAAAACACGAACAAAGAGATGCTTACATCTCAAAACAAAAAAAAGAGTTTCCTCAATTTGAAATTACTGAACAAAAAAAACAAAAACACATGATAAAAGCTAAAGAGAGAGAAGAATATTTTCCTGTTTACTATATAGAACCATTAAGGGGAAACGAGGTAGCATTTGGTTTTGACCTTTCATCTAGTCCTAAAAGGTTAAGTGCTTTAAAAAAATCTATGGATTCAGCTACCCCTCAAGCTACCGGTAGTATCTCTCTTCTACAGGGGAATACTAAACAAAAAGGCTTTTTAGCATTTCTTCCTATATACAAAGACAACCCTACAACTGTTGAAAAACGTAGAGAAAATCTTAAAGGATTTGTTCTTGGAGTTTTCAGAATAGATGATATATTTAATAGCTCTTCTTCTAACAACAAACTCTTAGGAATAGAAACAACTTTAATAGATGAAACATTTTACTCAAAAAAGGATGTCCTTCATATTCATAAGTTTCAGGATAAATCTATATCACATAAAAAAATTAGTTATAAAAAAAAGTTACCAAAAATTTGGGGAAGACAATGGAGCCTAATAGCTTCTCCTTCACAAAAGTATATTGCTATTAAAAGAAGTATTTTACCTTGGGTTATTTTGTTTATTGGTACTTTTTTCGCTTTATTTATTGCTTCATATATTCGTATTATGGCAAAGCGCACTATTTTAGTTGAAGAGATGGTTACTAAAAAAACCAAGGAGTTAAATAAAGCAAATAAAAAACTAAAAAAACTTTCACTTACTGATAGCCTAACTGGAATTGCAAATAGAAGGCATATGAATGACTTTCTCTCTAAAGAGTGGCGACAAGCGATAAGAGATAAATCATCCATATCATTTATTCTTATTGATATAGATTTTTTTAAATTATACAATGACAATTACGGACATGTTGAAGGAGATAAGTGCTTAAAAAAGGTTGCTAGTAGACTTAAAACTATAGTCAATCGACCTTCTGATTTAGTCGCACGATATGGTGGTGAAGAATTTGCTATAGTTATGGCAAATACTAAAAATACAAATACTATAGCACAGCAATGCAGACAGGCAATTGAAAAGTTACAAATAACACATGAATTCTCAAAGATTTCAGATGTTGTAACTATAAGTATAGGATATTCTACAATTTTTCCAACTAACGAAACTGACTCAAATACCATTATCAAATCTGCTGACAAAGCACTTTATAGAGCTAAAAAATCTGGTAGAAACATTGAAATAGAGGCAGAAATATAACTTTATAAAAATATAAGTTCTTTTAAAGCTTTACATGTAAAGCCTTCTTTATTAAAATTTATATATAATAAAGACATTAAAAACAAGGTTTATATATGGGTAGAGAAAACACTTCAAGTGTAGATACAACAAATGGCGATAAAATTGCAGCATTTGGTACGCAACAAAAAGCAGCAATAAAAGCTAGTTTTGGACCAAAAGATGTAGAAAAAAAAGAACAAGTAGTAAATGCTAAAAAAGCAGTCAACGTTGATGCAAAAAAAGCTAAAGCTAAAAAAAGAGCCAAATTGGCAAAAGCATCTCGTAAAAAGAATAAAAAATGAAAAAATTAGTTTCAGTAGCTCACTCACCAGATGCTGATGACATCTTTATGTACTATGCCATCAAATTTGGCTGGGTTACTCTTAAGGATGTAGAGTTTGATAACATCGCACTTGATATAGAAACATTAAATGTAGAGGCTTTTAAAAACACTTATGATGTAAGTGCCATTAGTTTTGCACTTTATCCAAAGATAAGAAGCCAATACGCTCTTTTAAAAACCGCTGTTAGTTTTGGAGAAGGATATGGACCAAAAGTTGTAAAACTAAAAGATAAAAAGCTAAAACGTAATTTCAAGGTAGCCCTTAGTGGTGAACATACTACAAATGCCATGCTTTTTAGAATTTACTATCCTGAAGCTAGAATAGTTTATAAAAACTTTTTAGAGATTGAAGATGCAGTTTTAAATGGTGAAGTTGATGCTGGAGTTCTTATACATGAAAGCATTCTTACCTACAATGACAAACTAGAAGTTGAAAAAGAACTTTGGGACATCTGGGTTGAACTTAGTGGTGGAGATTTACCATTGCCTCTTGGTGGTATGGCACTTCGTCGTTCTATCCCTATCAACAGAGCTATTGACTATGAAAAAACTCTTATTAAAGCAGTTAAAGTAGCAACAACCCATGCTAAACCTCTCTCAAAAATGCTTCTTGAGCGTGATCTTATTAGGGTAGATGCTCCTACTCTAGAAAAGTATTTAAGCCTCTATGCAAATGCTGACTCAGTAGAACTCAGCGAGATTCAATATACTGCTATAAACAAACTATTTGAGATAGGATATAAAAATGGATTTTATGATACCCTTATAAAAGCTGAAGATTTTTTAATCCCAAATGAATATGAAGAGTTGAGGAACAGCTAAATTGGAAGCCAAATTAATAGGATTAGGTGTTGAAACTTTCAAACTTGCTTTGATGATGGCTATGCCTATGCTTATGGCTGGACTTCTTGCTGGTCTTGTTATCTCGATATTTCAAGCAACAACTCAAATCAACGAAATGACTTTAAGTTTTGTACCAAAAATTTTATTGGTTGTTGTTGTCGCTATTTTTACAATGCCATGGATGATGAATATGATGATAGAGTTTACTACACGTATCATTGAGATGATTCCAACTTTTATTTTTTAATGAAACAGATAAACTTTAAGACATATACAAGCATACAAATAGGTCCTTATGCAGAAGTAGAAGTCATAAATGAACCTTTATGTATAGATAAAGATACTTTCATACTAGGAGCTGGAAATAACCTTTTAGTATCTCCAAACCCTCCAAAAATGGTAATGCTAGGAAAAGAATTCAACTTCTTACATGTAAAAGACAATCTACTTCATATTGGGGGAGCAACACCTAGTGGTAAAATACTTTCATATGCAAGAAAACATAACTTAGCAAACTTTGAACTTATGCAAAAACTTCCAGGGACTCTTGGCGGTATGATAAAGATGAATGCCGGACTAAAAGATTGGGAGATATTTAACAATCTTGTTGCTATAAAAACACAGCTTGGATGGATAAAAAAAGAAGATATTGAATATGGATATAGACACACAAATATTGATGGTATCATCTATGAAGCTACATTTGAGATTCATAAAGGTTTTGACAATACTCTTTTAGAAATGTTTAAGAAATTTAGAGACAACCAACCAAAAAGTCCTAGTGCAGGTAGCTGTTTTAAAAATCCTACAAATAATTTTGCTGGAAAATTGCTTGATGAAGCTGGTTTAAAAGGATTTAAGATTGGCGATATGGCATTTTGTGAAACTCATGCAAACTTTTTAGTTAATCTTGGAAATGGTACTTTTGAAGATGCTATTAAACTTATAAAGTTGGCTAAAAAAAGAGTATTTGAAAAAAGTGGAGTTAAACTAGAATTAGAGATAAAAATAGTGGGCCAAGTATAACTTGACCCGTCCCTATATATAGCAGTGCTATCAAACCGAATTATAGATAAAAACCCATAAATAAGTACTTGAGTTTAAAAACTAGTTCTAGGATTTATGTTTATATCATCTAAAGAAGCAAATCTCTTCAAATTATATGCTTCAATCGCACATCTTCCTATCATAGCAGCATTGTCTGAACAAAATTTCATATCTGCTACATGTAACATCATATCATGAGAATCACAAATATGTTGTATTTCACTTCTTAAATACTTATTTGCACTTGCACCACCTACTATTGCAAAGTTATCAAAGCTTTTTGTTTTTAATACTTTCTTTAACTTATGAGTAAGATGTTTAGTTGCTGTATATTGAAAAGAAGCACATATGTCGTTTACAGAGTTTGGATTATCTTTTATAGCAAGTCGGACTTGGTTTTTAAGACCAGAATAACTAAAAGCAAGTTTTGGGGTTCTTAAAAGTGGTACCGTGAAATCAAATTTTTTCTCATCTCCACTCAAAGCATACTCTTCAACAACCGGACCACCAGGATAACCAAGCCCAAGCATCTTTGCTACTTTATCAAAACTTTCACCAAAACTGTCATCTAACGTTGTAGCTAATACTTCGATTGTCTCAAAACTCTTTACATGTAAAAGCTGAGTGTGTCCTCCTGATACAAGTAACACTAGCATAGGAAATGAAGTTTTAGCTTTATCTATAAAGAGTGAGTATATATGCCCTTTAAGATGGTTTATAGGAAGCAAGGGAATATCTAAAGAGATACTTAGAGCCTTTGCCATACAAACTCCCTCTACAAGCGTGACAGAGAGTCCAGGCTCATTAGTAACCGCTACTGCTTTTAAATCTTTAAAGTACTCTTTACACTCTTGAAGTATATTTGGTAGTGCTACGGCATGAAGACGTGCAGCAAGTTCTGGAACTACACCTCCATATTTAGAGTGGTCTACCTCTTGTGAAATCTTTTTATGAAAAAGAAGTTTAGAATCTTCAATGCGCGTTATAGCAATAGAGCTATCATCACAACTACTCTCAATACTCAGTATCATTTAAACTCAACCAAAAACATTCCTAAAAACTTATTTCTGATTTTTCTATCATATATTTCTACTCTAAACCTTTTACCATCTTTATCTATTGAGAATCTTTTAAGTATATATTTTTTTCTTACGTTTAGTCCTGATTCATTTTTATGTTTTTTATTTACATATCCTATTACATTTACACGGATACGTTTGTCAACTTTTACATTAAAATAGTCTTTTACTTTTATTAAACTTCCCAAAGTAACATCGTGAATCTTACCGTCAATATCGACCTTTATATGTCCATCAAACTTGTCATACTCAAAATACTGAGGAACTAACGTAGTTAATCTTCTATTTCCATAATAAACTATATATTTTCCTTTTTCTTTTATAACTGTCATCACTGGACTACTTGGTTTAAAAGTTATTTTTGAGCCCTTTTCAACAGGAAAATACGTTATGTGTGAGCGTATACGAGAAAGTGGTATAAATATTCTTTTTTCATTAAAAGAAATATATATATCATTATCTATAACATCTTTTAATGTTTTAGCATTTAGCTTAAATTGTCTTTCATACTCAATTCCCATAATATCCATAAACTTCTCTAATGCCAAAAGTTTATAATAAACTCTTTCATGAACAGGAAGTTCTTTACTAGATTCATTGCCAAATGCTGACTTACCTTCACTTATTGCATAGTAAGTTAGAGTTTTACTCATCTCTTTCTCTTCCAGAGTCTTTTTAAGATGTGTTTTTGTATCTTTTGTGTGAAAAATATGTTCTTGCTTAAGTAAATTTTGATTTATATACGCATCAACTTCATGAGCAATCTCTTCTAGATTACCATATTTTATACCTTCTACTACAGCTTGGTCTATTATAGTTGCTTGTCCCCATTTGCCTGGGCGATGATTTTTATCAATATACTTCTCTCTATAAAATCCGCTACCATCATGAAGGTTTATGACCATTTTGATGTTATCTTTGAGAATAATTTTTTTCATTTTATCAATAGAATGATAATCAGGATCATTAGTAGAAATCTTAGCAAACTTTCTGTTCATATCACCATTTGGTCCACGATTACGTTTGATTATAGAATAAAAATTAAAGTTAGGAACAATCCAAACAGAACCTTTTGTAATTTTATAATGAGTTGAAAGCAAAGAAGCAGCCATAAACCCACCAGGCTCATCTCCTTGAATTCCACCTACAATAAACAGTGTATTATTGTCATTTTTTTCACCTTTTTTTATAAGGGTAAAATCAAATCCATCTGCAAAAACCAATCCTGTAAAAAGGATAAATGTACTAAATAATCTTAACATGCCAAGGCTCAAATCTAACTCCATCTCTATTGTTTATTGTATATCTCATCGATATATATGATAATTGTCTAAGTCTCCAAAACTCTTGAGTTCTTGCAAAAGAGACCGTAAAATTTTTATAACCCCAGCCCTTTTTACCTACATCAAAATCACCAATTGAGTGATAAGAGTAAGCAGGTGGAGCAAGTGAACGAGAAGCTAAAGTGATATTCCCTTGTGTTCTTTTTATCTTGTTAAAGTATAAATTCATCTGCTTTGGTATGCCTCTAACACCTGAAGTAAGAACCAAAGATTTTCCTACATCAGATATTACTCTTTTGTATGATTCATCAGAGTGTCCTTTAAAAAGGTAATGTCCTGTTCTTGGAACTTTTATCACTTCTTTTTTGTCAATATTTGAAGTAAGTGACGGCATTGTTCTTTTACCATAAAAGCCATGCTCTTTTGGATCCGAATAAAACAACTCTTCGATGAAATCTAATTCTTCTTGTGTAAATTTTCCTATTTTAGAGTATCTTGCAGCAGTTTTTAACATATCATCATACGTTAAAATATTGAAATTACCAAACCCCACATATCTTTTAACAAGTTCTATTTTTTTGTGTACTTGTAAAAAAGAGTTGACTTGGTTCTTTTTTAACCAAACAGTATCTTCAACAGTAGCAGTAGATTTTACATTAGCCATTGCAGATACAGTACCTACCCCAACAAACCCTAAAAATGCTCTTCTATGCATCTCTTCCCTATATTTTTATAATTTGTATTTTGACCGAACATTATAGCATTATTTGGGTTTATATTAAAGTTGTTTTTTAACACTCTACCACATTTACAGCTAGTCCACCTTGTGATGTTTCTTTATATTTACTCATCATATCTTTGCCTGTTTCAAACATGGTCTTTATAACACTATCAAGAGAAATATAATGACTTCCATCCCCATTTAATGCTATACGAGCAGAATTTACTGCTCTAACTGAAGCAACCGCATTTCTCTCTATACAAGGAATTTGGACAAGTCCACCAACTGGATCACAAGTAAGTCCTAAACTATGTTCCATTGCTATCTCAGCTGCATTTTCAACCTGCTCTATGGTTCCTCCCATAGCTTCTGCTAATGCACCAGCTGCCATAGAACAAGCAACACCAACTTCTCCTTGGCATCCAACATCAGCACCACTTATAGAAGCATTTTTTTGATAAAGAAGTCCAATTGCTCCTGCTGTTAACAAAAAATTGATGATTTTATCTTCATCATACTCTTTAAATGTACTTCCTAAAAACTTATTCATATAATGCATCACAGCTGGTACGATTCCTGCAGCCCCATTTGTTGGAGCAGTTACAACTCTTGCACCACAAGCATTTTGCTCATTTACTGCTAAGGCCCAAAGATTTATCCAATCCATAACTTCAAGTGGGTCAATCATCGCAAAACCCTCTTTTTTATGAAGCCTGTTATATATTGCATTTGCTCTTTTTTTAACACCTAGTACTGGTAACTCTCCTGTTGTTTCACATCCTTGTTTAACACACTCTCTCATTACTTGCCAAATCTCTAAAAGCCCTTTTTTTATCTCTTCTTCACTTCTAAAAACTTTTTCATTTTCCATCATCAACGCGCTTACATGTAAAGAGTTTTCACGGCACTGATTTAAAAGTTCACTAGCACTTTCATATTGATAAGGAAAATTTATTTTATTTTCACAATCTTTATTTTTTATATCATCTTCACTTA
>CBDLTN010000033.1:0-18656 GCA_965306065.1 uncultured Sulfurospirillum sp.
TCATTTGAGTGGCTTTTCAGTTGGTTCAATGATTTTGGCATTTAATATACCACTTCTTCTTTTAGGTATAAAGTATCTAGGTAAACACTTTGCTATTAGGACAATTGTTGCAATTGTTTTAACTTCAGTATTTGTCGATGTTTTTGTAAAAATATTACCTCTAGAGGGTTTAACTAACAATATATTCTTAGCTGCTGTTTTTGGTGGAGTTATTATTGGAGTTGGAGTGGGTTTTATTTTGCAAGCAAATGCAAGTGCAGGAGGGTCTACTATCATAGCTAAGATAGTTTGTGCAAACTTTGAGATAAAGCCAGGGCAGGTTATACTTTTTGTAGATTTATTTATCATAATTAGCTCTATCTATGTTTTTGAAGATGTAGAAAAGGCTCTTTGGAGCATTATTAGTATATATGTTACTTCTAGATGTATAGATCTGTTTCTTAGTGGAAGTCCTTCAAAAAAAGTTGTGCACCTTGTTTCTAATAAACCTGAAATATTAAGTAAAAAGATCATTAATACTCTTGGAGATAGTGGCACAATCATCAAGGGAACAGGCTTGTATGCAAATGAGCAAAAAAATATTATACTAATAGTAGTAGAGTTAGGAAAACTAAGAAGGCTTCGTGAAATTATCGAAGAAAATGATACAGATGCCTTTATGGTTGTTATGGATGCATCAGAATTGTTAGGTCGAGGTCATTAACAAAAAAACAACAACTTTATGTTTTTTTTAAAGACCTTAAGGTAGAATAATCGAACTTTAACATAGGATAAATATTTGGTAGATGTAAAATTTCTTAGAGATATACCATTTTTTAACAGTTTAGATGACGAAGCTATAGAGCAGTTGTCAAAAATAGCAACTTTAAAAGAGTATGTAGGTTCAGATGTTTTATTTTATGAAAATGATGATAAAAATGATATTTTTTATCTATTAGAAGGTGCTATCAAGTTTTATAAAGTGGATAGGTTTGATAATGAGATTTTTTTATATAAGATAATATCAAATTCGATAGTCTTTGATATTGCAAAAATGTGTAAAGAACATATTATGACTTGTTATGCAAATGCAGAGTTTTTAGAAGACAGTAGGGTGTTGGTTTTTAACAATGAAAAATTTAGAGAGTTAATGCAAACAAATCATGACTTTACAAAAATAGTTTTAAAAGAGTCATTTAGGATGATTCAACAACTACAATGTATTATTAGTCGTGATGTTGTATTTGATGGTACTGCAAAAGTTGCTCATATGCTAGTGAATGATTTAAGAAATTTCAATACCTTAAAGAAGCATGAAACAGCATATATGCTACATATACAACCTGAGACGCTTTCAAGAATTTTAAAAAAGTTGACAAGAAATGGAATTATCGAGATAGAGAGAAATTGTGTAAAGATACTCAATCTTGATGAATTAAGAGAGATATACGAATAGGATTAGGGATGGGAATGTTAAAAAAACCAAAAGGGATAAATAAAAAGTTACACTTTGCAGGAAGTATGTTATCTTTTATAATTATATGTGTAATTACGCTTACAGTGATAATGAATGAAAAAAGTAAAAAAGATTCACTTATTATTAATATATCAGGAAAACAAAGAATGCTTACTCAAAAGATGAGCAAAGAGATATTTTATTTAAAGTATAAACAAAGTACAGATTTTAGAGAGTTAACTAGTGCTGTTGATACATTTGAGAATAATTTACATGATTTGATGTATGGAAATTCGGTAAAAGGGATATATCTTCCACAAAATTTAAAAATAAAAACAAAACTTGAAGAGGTTAATTCTATTTGGATACCTTTTAAAAAAGAGATTGAAAGTATAAAAGAAGCAGTTACTTCTGTAAAAAGTGATTTAGAGACTTTGACAGGAAGAACTACAACACTTTTAGCAGAATCTGACAAAGTTGTAAAAATGACTGTTAAATATAAAATGAGTGGAAAGTTTATTGATGATGCTGGTAGGCAAAGAATGCTTTCTCAAAGAATGGGACTTTTTATAGAGAGATACTTAAGAACTGACAATGAAGAAGATTTTCTCAATTTTGTTAGAGCAAGAAACCTATATAATGAAACGATAAATAAATTTATAAATGATGAAGAAGTAAAAGCTTTGCCTGAAGTTATGCAAAGAGTAAAGAAAACTTATGCGTATTGGAAAGCACATGAGAAGTATGTATTAAATATTTTGAAAATTGAAAATAGTATAAATGATTCAATTTCATATATATATGAAAAAAATATTAAACTTTTAAATACTATGGATGAAGCAGTTTGGCTTTATACAGATTATAGTGAAGAGAAAAATAGTCTATTTATAAAGTTTCAGTATATTTCATTAATTATTGCACTTATTATTATACTTTTTTCCTATATCTTATCTAGAGAGATAGTAAATCATATAAATGATTTTGTCAGTAGAACAAAAGCATTAGAGAGTGATGATATAACTAGTTTAAATCATAG
Source organism: uncultured Sulfurospirillum sp. (assembly GCA_965306065.1). Lineage (GTDB taxonomy): Bacteria > Campylobacterota > Campylobacteria > Campylobacterales > Sulfurospirillaceae > Sulfurospirillum_A. Next base: position 2,472 of record CBDLTN010000033.1, read on the forward strand.
ACATATAAGAGTAAATGAAGAGAGTGAAGATGAGTTGATCGAAGCATCAAACTATCTTTCTAGTTTTGTTAAAAAAGTAAATGTTGCTATGAATCATTCAGAAGACGCAATAAAACAAGCAGAATCAGCAGTATCTGAATTACAAAATTTAGCAGATAGTGTAGAGGATGCACTTCAAGATTTAAAGGTAGATGAAAAAGAGAAAGATAAGTTTGACAAAAAAGTTAATGCTACAGAAGATATAGCAATAGAGTCAGCAGAAAATCTTATACATGTAAGAAAGATGTTGGAGAAATTGAGGTCTAATTTAAATACTATGGTCGAAAATTCACAAAAGTTGGATTAACTTTTAGAATATTAAACTATTTGACATAAGTCATAGCTATGTCACGACTTGTATAGATATAATCATCTTGTAACTCAAATCAGGAGGTATCTATATGTCGCTTTCAAGAAGAGACTTTCTTAAGACAACAGCAGCAGCAAGTGCAGCAGCAGCGGTGGGAATAACAGTACCACAAGAGGCTAAGGCAGCAGCAGCTCAAGCTGAGTCAGGATGGAGATGGGACAAGGCCGCTTGTCGTTTTTGTGGTACCGGTTGTGGTATCATGCTTGCAACTAAGGGCGGAAAAATTGTCGCAGTAAAAGGTGATCCGGCAGCTCCGGTCAATCGTGGACTTAATTGTATTAAAGGTTATTTTAATGCAAAGATTATGTATGGTGCAGATCGTTTAAAACAACCACTTCTTCGTGTAGGAAAAGATGGTAAGTTTGATAAAAACGGTAAGTTTCAACCAGTTAGCTGGAAAAGAGCATTTGATGAGATGGAAGTCAATATCAGAAAAGCACTTAAAGCTAGTGGACCAGAAGGTGTTGGTGTATTTGCTTCAGGACAGTATACTGTTATGGAAGGATATGCAGCACAAAAGATGATGAAGGGTGGATTCCGTTCAAACGCAATTGATCCAAATGCTCGTCACTGTATGGCTAGTGCCGTTGTTGGTTTTTACCAAACATTCGGTATTGATGAGCCAAGTGGTTGTTATGATGATATCGAATTAACAGATACTATTATAACATGGGGCGCAAATATGGCTGAGATGCACCCAATTCTTTGGTCGCGTGTTAGTGATAGAAAACTTTCAAACCCAGATAAAGTTAAGGTAGTAAATATTTCTACTTATAGACATAGAACTTCAGATCTAGCTGATGTAGAGATAATTTTCTCTCCAAATACAGATTTAGCGCTTTGGAACTATGTTGCTAGAGAGATAGTATATAATTATCCTGAAGCAATTGATTGGGATTTTGTTAAGAAACATATCGTATTTGCTGCAAGTCCAGTTAATATGGGATATGGAATGAGAAGAGCTGGTGAGAAGTCAATAAAAGACGGAAAATACTCAGCAGCAGAGTTAGAAATTATGAAAAAAGAGATGGAAACTATTGTTTCTGAAAAAGAAGCACCTGCTCTTGAGCCTTATGGCTACAAAGAGGGTGATAAGATGGTTCATAAACCAGCTGGTCTTAAACACTGGGAAATCTCTTTTGAAGAGTATAAGAAGTTCTTAGCTCCTTATACATTAGACTATGTAGCTAAAATCTCTAAGGGTGACCCTGAAGAGTCAATTGACAGTTTCAAAAAGAAACTACAATATTTAGCTAAGCTTTATATCGAACAAAACAGAAAAGTAGTATCTTTCTGGACTATGGGTATGAATCAACATACACGTGGTACTTGGGTAAATACTTTAGCATACAATGTACACTTCCTACTTGGCAAACAAGCTAAGCCAGGAGATGGAGCATTTAGTCTTACTGGACAGCCAAGTGCTTGTGGTACTGCTCGTGAAGTTGGAACATTCTGTCATAGACTTCCAGCAGATATGATGGTAAAAAGTGGAAAACATAGAAAAATAGTTGAAACTGGTTGGAAAGTACCTGCGGGAACACTAAATCCAGTTGGAAATCAACATATTATGAAAATATTCAGAGATATAGAAGATGGTGTTGTTAAATTTGCATGGGTGAATGTGTGTAATCCATTCCATTGTACTGCAAATGCAAATCATTGGATTAAAGCTGCAAGACAAATGGATAACTTCATTGTTTGTAGTGATGGTTATCCTGGAATTTCTGCAAAAGTAGCCGATCTTATTCTTCCTTCAGCAATGATTTATGAGAAATGGGGAGCTTATGGTAATGCAGAGCGTCGTACACAACATTGGAGACAACAAGTTCTTCCAGTAGGTGATGCGATGAGTGATACATGGCAATGGGTTGAACTTTCAAAAAGATTTACTGTTAAAGATGTTTGGGGTGAGCAACAATTACGTGGCAACAAAAAACTTCCAAATGTAATTGGCAAAGCTAAAGCAATGGGATATAACGAAGACACTACTATGTTTGAAATTCTTTTTGCAAATGAAAGAGCAAAATCTTATAAAAAAGATATGAATGACCCAATAAATGTAGGTTACGATGATACAGAGTGTAACGGAGATAGCCGTGGTGTAATTGGTTCAGATGGTAAAGAGTGGAAAGGTTATGGTTTCCATATTCATAAGTATCTTTTTGAAGAGTATGCTGATTTTGGTCGTGGTAAAGCTCATGACTTGGCAGATTTTGACACTTACCATAGAGTAAGAGGATTAAAATGGCCAGTAGTTGATGGAAAAGAGACTCAATGGAGATTTAATGCTAAGTACGATCCATATGCAAGAAAAGCAAACAGTGGTGATTTTGCATTCTACGGTACTTTAGCAAAAGCTCTTGCTCAAGGTGACTTACTTGGTATTAAAGATAAAACAAAGAAAAGCTTGAAAAATAAAGCTAAAATCTTTGCTAGACCATATATGGATCCTCCTGAGATGCCAGATAGTAAGTATGATACTTGGATGTGTACAGGACGTGTTCTTGAACACTGGCATACTGGAACTATGACAATGAGAGTTCCTGAACTGTATCGTGCTGTACCTGAAGCCTTATGTTATATGAATGCAAGTGATGCCAAAACAAAAGGGTTTACACAAGGTGAGCTTATCTGGGTTGAATCACGTCGTGGTAAAATAAGAGCAAGAGTTGAGACTAGAGGAAGAAATAGAGTTCCAAAGGGACTGGTTTTTGTTCCTTTCTTTGATGAAAAAGTCTTTATAAACAAAGTTTGTCTAGATGCTACTTGTCCGATGTCAAAACAGACTGACTTCAAGAAGTGTGCTGTTAAGCTTTACAAAGCGTAATAGAGGAAAAGGATTGTTTTGAGCAATCTTGATTCAAAAAAACCGGTCATTACTCCAAGAAGAAGATTTCTTTCAGTAATGGCACAAAGTGTTGGTTTATCGGCATTGGGTGGAATGGTTTGGACTGGTTACATAGAGGAAGCAAAGTCAGCACCGCTGATTTTGCGCCCTCCTGGTGCAAAACCTGAAATCGATTTTTTGCGTATGTGTATAAAGTGTGGACAGTGTGTTGAAGCCTGTCCATTTGATACTTTATTTTTAGCAAAACCAGGAGACAATAAACCTATGGGTACTCCATATTTTACTCCAAGAGATGTACCATGTTATATGTGTACAGATATCCCTTGTGTTCCTGTTTGTCCAACAGGAGCTTTAGATGAAGATAGTGTATCTAATGTTGTAGAAGGTGAAAAAGTTTTAGATATAAATAAGTCTAAAATGGGACTTGCAGTTATTGACGAAGAGTCCTGTATAGCTTATTGGGGAATTCAATGTGATGCTTGTCATCGCGCTTGTCCATTAATGAATGAAGCGATTGTTCTTGAATATAAAAGAAATGAAAGAACAGGAAAACATGCATTTTTGATTCCAAAAGTTATAAGTGAAGCCTGTACAGGGTGTGGTTTATGTGAGCGTGCTTGTGTGACAGAAAAAGCAGCTATTTTTGTACTTCCTACTGAGGTTGCCCAAGGCAAGGTTGGTGGATACTACATAAAAGGTTGGGATACAAATGATGAGAAACGTCTTAAAGATGTTTCAACAGATGTTGGGACTCAAACAAAAAGAAGTGAACTTGCTCCGCAAGATTACCTAAACTCTAGTGAGGGATTGTTTGATGACTGATTTTCTAAAAAAATATCGTTTTTTGATGTTGCGTAGAGTCAGCCAAATTGGTATTTTAGTTCTTTATTTTAGCGCTAATGCATATGGGTTTAAGGTTCTAACTGGAACTTTGAGTTCATCTTTGCTTTTTAGTACTATTCCTCTTTCTGATCCATTTGCAGTAATGCAAATGTTTGCAGCAGGAGCAGTACTTGGAGCAGATGTATTAATAGGTGCTTTAATAATTTTACTATTTTATGTTGGCATTGGCGGAAGAGCATTTTGTTCTTGGGTTTGTCCGATAAATATGATAACCGACTTGGCAAATTGGTTACGAAGAGTTCTTCTTCTTGATAAGACGGAGAAAAAGGTTTGGCTTGGACGTGGTGTTAGATACTGGGTAATAGTTCTTTCGCTTATCTTGTCAGCCTTTACAAGCGTTGCTGCTTTTGAAATTGTTTCACCAATATCCATGCTACATCGTGGCATTGTATTTGGAATGGGAATGGGATTTGCAGCAGTATTGTCAATCTTTTTATTTGACCTTTTTGCGGTTAAAAATGGTTGGTGTGGGCACTTGTGTCCATTAGGGGGATTTTATTCAGTTGCTTCTAAACTTAGCATCGTAAGAGTAAAACATAACCAGCCAAACTGTACTCTTTGTATGAAGTGCAAAGATGTATGTCCTGAGAGACAAATACTCTCTCTTATAGGCAAAGAGAGTGGAGATGTATCTTCAGGAGAATGTACCAATTGTGGTAGATGTATCGAAGTCTGTGACGATGATGCTTTATCATTTGGTATTAGAAATTATATCAATAAAAACGGATAGGAGACATATGATGTTTAGTAAAAAGACACTTATAGCTGCTGCGACATTAACAGCTCTTATAGCAACGGGATGTGCTATGAGTAGTAATGTTAGTGAAGAGTCGTTGGGGCTTAGAAAAACTGACCTTTATACAGAAAACACTACTACTGGAGATAAAACTTCTTATAGTACTGTTGCTGCAGGTGAGTCAAAAGTATATGAGCGTGCGTTTGAAAATGCGCCACCTATGATATCTCATGATGTTGAGGGTATGTTGCCAATAACAACAAACAACAACTCATGCCTAGGTTGTCATGATCCTGCTGTAGCACCTTCATTGAATGCAACAGCAGTTCCAAAGTCACATATGTTTGATATGAGAAATGAGAGTGCATTAGCAGCTGTATCACATTCTAGATACAATTGTACACAGTGTCATGCTCCTCAATCAGATAATGATCCATTGGTAGAGAATACGTTCAAACCAGAGTTTAGAACTCAAAATGGTATGAAACAATCTAACTTACTTGATAACTTGAACGAGGGTGTTCAGTAAGAATGGCTGATGAAAGCAAAAGGGAGGTTTTCTCCTCCCTTGCTTCTCGTTTTAAAAGAAGCGAAAACAATAAGCCTTTATTTGTAAGACCACCTTATAATGAGGAAGAATCTTCTTTTCATAAATCGTGCAACGAGTGTGAAGAAAAACCTTGTGTCACTATTTGTGAAGAGGATATTATAAAAATAGATGGAGAAAAAATTCCATTTTTGAGTTTTGAAAAGAGTGGTTGTACTTTTTGTGAAGAGTGTGCAAAAGTATGTCCTAGTGGAGTGTTGGTTCCAAATCAAAAACATATCATAAAAGCTAAGTTTAGTATAGATATAAATGCATGTCTAGCATGGAATAGTGTAATGTGTAGTAGTTGTAGAGATGCATGTGACGAAAGTGCAATAAACTTTTTTGGAGTATTTAGGCCTACTATAGATACTCAATTATGTACAGGATGCGGTTTTTGTTATGGTGTTTGCCCCCCTTATGCAGTAAAATATGAAACAATTAAGGAGAAATAATGAAATTGTTAATCTCAGTTTTTCTTTTGGTTATTAGTGTTCAAGCTCATATAATTAAACCGTATGAATCAATTCAAGCTAGTGGAAATGTAATAGACATAGTCATAGTAAATGATATGCTTGCTCTTAGTACGGATAAAGGTACAATTGAATCTTATAAAATCAGCACAAAAGAACGCCTTATGATGGTACAATTTCCTATGATAAAAGATTTTATGGGAGATGATATATATCCAAAAGTATTCTCTACTGATTATTTGAAAATTTCAAAAAGGTACTTGGCTGTTGTACAAGGAGTTAGTGGTTCACGTGAACTTTTTCTTATTGATAATGGACAAAAAATTAAATTGATAAGTGAAGAAGAAAAACTATTTATATCAAAAGCAAAATTTGTAGATGAAAATCGTATAATAATTGCACTTTTAAGTAATGAATATATACTGTTTGATCTAAAAGAAAAAAAGAAAATTTATCGTACACATATAAGTTACTCACACTTTTCAGATTTTATGTTGAGTTTAGATAAAAGTATATTAGTAGGTAGTTCAGAATCTGGTGAAATAACTGTATTAAATGTTGAAAATGGTGATGTGATTAAAACTTTAAAAGGTGCAAATGTCGATAATGTTTATAAGGTTGATATTAAAAAAGGAAAAGTATTAGCAGCAGGACAAGATAGACGAGGTATAATTTATGATATAGATACAGAATCATATAGTAGATTTGATGCAAATTTTCTTATATATGCTGGAGCATTGAGTCCTAATGGGAAAAAAGCTGCATTTGCATTTACTGAAGATAATGATATAGTGATTTTTGATATTTTCGCTCATAAAGAACTTTATACTTTAAAAGGTCAAAAAAGTACACTTAATAGTATAGTTTTCGTAGATGAAAAAACTTTAGTGAGTGGAAGCGATGATAGATTTGTAATGATATGGAAATTAGATTAAAAGGATGATATAGATGAATGTTTCAAGTATTGTAATACAAGCAAGAAATGAATATATAGATGGTTTAGTCCAAGAGATTAAAAAGTGTGATTTTTGTGACTATCACTTTCATGATGCTTCTATAGGTAAAATTATAGTAACAGTTGAAGGCGAAGGAATTGAGCAAGAGATGGCAAATGTGAGAAAAATAGAAGCTCTTGACCATGTTATTTCAGCAGAAATGATGATGGCATATAGTGAAGATGAACTTGATAAGGAAAGAGAAGCACTTGGTAAAAGTGATATTGTTCCTGATGTTCTTAAAAATGACGCAGTTAAAGCAGAAGATATAACATATCATGGTGACTTAAAAAAGAAATTATAAGGAAAAAAAATGTTATCCTCATATCGTAGCTTTGTTGAGACTATAGTACCAAAAGATGAGTTGATTGTTTCAAGAACTGACTTAAATGGTCGAATAACTTATGTAAATGATGTTTTTGCAAATATATCAGGATATACCCAAGATGAGTTAGTTGGCGAACCTCACTCGATAGTAAGACATCCTGATATGCCACGTTCGGTTTTTAAACAAATGTGGAATACGATTAAATCAGGATCTATGTGGAAAGGGTATGTTAAAAATCTTAGAAAAGATGGTGGTTACTATTGGGTATATGCAGAAGTGTCTGGTGTTTTTAAAGATAACGAATTAGTTGAATTTAAATCTCTTAGAGTTCCAGTTGATGAGAGTAAAAAAATAGAGTTTCAAGATACATATGATGAGAAACGTAAAAATGAAGAGCGAAGTTGTAGAATAGTTACTAATATATCTATAGAGAATTATGAAAAATTAAAAAAAATGTCTTTAGAAGAAAAAGTACCAGAAAATAAAATTTTAGATTATATTCTTTCTGACTCACTATTGTAATTTAACAAGGGTCATGATTTTTATAGTGTGACCCTACCTTCCTAACATAGCATTTTTGAGACTATTTTGAGCTGGATTTTCTCCTATCCAAATTCCAAAAAGTGACTTTTTAAAATTTAATCCTTTTATAGTTTTTTGATGTCTGTTATTTTTATATATATGAGTTCCATCGTTTGGAATATAAAGAAAATCATATATATCGTTTTCTTTGATTTTATCTAGAAACACTGCTAAAAAAGACTCTATTTTTTCCTTTATAGGTTCTATATTCCCATTAGTTGATTTTATAAAACCTTCTCTTGTTCCGTTTTCCATTTTTTCGCTTGTTATTAAAGATGAGACAATATGAAGTCTTATATTCATAGGTTCATCTGAGTCAATTATAGTTTGGAAATCTGAACTTTTTTCTTTTATATAAAGCCCACCAACGTATAAATCGATAAAAAATTTATCTCTTGTTCCTTGACCATTTAGTGTTAGATTTACTTTTTCTTTTATGAATTTATTGTTTAGTTCTATGGCATTAACTGATGAAAGTGAGAAAATAATTGCTGCACTTATAAACAATATTTTTTTTATGAAAGCATCCATACTCTTAACGCCTTTTTTTTGATTTTTGATTTTTTTAGTTTTTCAAATGTCTCTTGTGCATATTTTTTGTCAATTGAGACGTAAGAATCTTTTCTGTTGATTGTTATCTTTCCTATATATTTTCCATCTAATCCTATCTCTTTTATAAGAGCTCCAAGTATATCACCAGCTCTTATTTTGTCTCTTTTACCACCATCAATACATAGTGTTGTCATCTTTGCTTGGTAAGATTTAAAATCTTTTACATGTAAAGAACTGCTATCTTCAAGTTCATCTGGAATATACTCTAAATAACCCTTTACAAAGGAGATAGCTAATCCTTCTTTGTCCATTCTTCCTGTTCGTCCTATTCTATGGGTATAAACTTCTTCACCTTTTGGTAAATCGTAGTTTATAACTAAATCAACATTTGGGATGTCTAGTCCACGAGCTGCAACATCAGTAGCAACTAAAAAAGTACAACTTTTGTGAGTAAATTCTAAAAGTGTCTCATCTCTGTCAATCTGTTCTAAATCACTATTTAGACTAAGAGCATCATAACCTTTACTTTGCAGTCTTTCTTCTATTTCACTGCATTTTATCTTTGTATTACAAAAAATAATGCATGTTTCAGGTTTGAAGCACTGTATAGCACGCTCTAATCCATCTTCATCGAATTTGAAAAATCTCTCTTGTATGGTTGACTTTTGAGCCTCTACTTCAACTTCAATTCTATCATTTTGTATAGATTTACTTAGTTCTAGTATCTTATCATCAAAAGTTGCAGAAAAGAGCAGTGTTTGTTTTTTCTTTGGTGTAAAATTAATAATCTGTTCAATATCTTCAAAAAATCCCATATCAAGCATCCTGTCTGCTTCATCTAAAACTAAAGTTTTAATAAAGTCTAGATTTAGAGATTCTTTTTTTAAAAGTGCTAAAACACGTCCAGGAGTTCCTACTACAATGTGTACTCCATGCCTCATGGATTGTATCTGTCCTCTCATAGGAGTTCCACCACAAAGTGTTAAAATTTTTGTGTTTTCTGCATAGGCTGCTAATCTTCTTAGCTCTTTTGCTACTTGGTCTGCTAATTCTCTTGTTGGTGTTAATATGATAGCACTTGTTTCGTATCTTTTTTTTACATCTAATTCAAGTATAAGAGGTAGTCCAAAAGCAGCTGTTTTTCCACTACCTGTTTTTGCTTTTGCTAAAACATCTTGTTTGTTTAATATAAAAGGTAGAGTTTTTTCTTGTATTGGTGTTGGGTTTTTGTAGCCTAAGTTATTTAGGTTTTTAATCATGTCATTATTGTCTATTAAATCATTGAAAGTCAATATAAAGTTCCTTTTGGATAATATAATAGATTATATCATAATAAGAGAGTTTAATGAGTAGTTTTAAGAGTAGTTGTACTTCGCGTTTGTTTGGAAAATTTGCTTCAAAAAAGTTTCCTTCTTTTTTTCAAAATATTGTTAATAAAAGTTATGTTAGTTTAATGAAACTTGATATGAGTGAGTTTGATACGTGTGATAAGTATAAAAGTTTGAATGAACTTTTTACAAGAGCTCTTAAAAAACCAAGAGAGTTTGAATCCAATGAAGATGAGTTTATATCTCCTTGTGATGCGTTTATTAGCGAGAGTGGAAATATTGAAGAACAAAAGGCATTACAGATAAAAGGACACTCTTATAGAGTTAGAAATCTTTTAGGAGATTATATTCTAAAAGACCAAAAAGATCGACTTATAAATGGGAAATATCTTAATTTTTATCTATCTCCAAAAGATTATCATCGTTATCATGTTCCTTTTGATATGACAATTAAAAAAGCTGTTCATATCCCAGGTAAACTATATCCTGTAAATTTCACTTGGTTAAAAAAAGTTCCTGAGCTTTTTGTTGAGAATGAGAGAGTGATTTTAGAGTGTTATACAAAAGATGAGAAACTTTTTTATATGGTGTTTGTTGGAGCTTTGAATGTAGGAAAAATGCAGTTTATTTTTGATGAAAGAATCCAAACAAATGCAAAAACCTCAATGGAACAACCATACATGTATAAAAACCTTTTTCTTAAAAAGGGAGATGAGTTAGGTCGTTTTGAGATGGGTTCAACTATCGTTATGCTTTTTGAAAAAGATATGGTTGAACTTACATGTAAGAAAAATAATTCAATAAAATTTACTCAAAAGATATGCAATACAATAAATATTTAAGGGCTATTATGGACTTGAAGTTTAAAAATATGTTTAGACTTGATTATTCTTATGAACAAATCCAACATATGGTAAATTCTCTGAATTTGAGTGTAATTTTAACAAATTTGATTGCACCATTTTTTATAGTTTTTATTTTAAAAGACATAATTTCAGATAGTTATTTGATTATATGGTTTTTCTTACAAATCAGTATTATTATTTTTAGGATATATTGCGTTCAAAAATTAAAAAACTATCTTTTAGAACTTAATGAGTTAAAAATAGAAACTTACTTTAAACTGTATGTTTTTATTATAACAATAAATGGCTCTTTATGGGGATTTATGTTAACCTTAACAATTTTAAATGCATCTGAGACAATGGTGTTTTTTATGATAACACTTCTGTTTGCACTATCTTCAGGTTCAATTTTAACATTAGGTACAATTTTTACTGCTATATTTCTTTTTAATATAACTATGATTACTCCAACAATGATAGCTTTTTTATATACAAGTACAGATGTTTTATACCTTTTACAAGGCCTTTTACTTAGTGTATTTGTTTTTGTTACTCTTAAAGCCTCATATACAAAACAAAAAATATTATATGAAAATGAAAAAAACTTAGTATTGATAAAACAGTATGAGAATATTACAAATACAACATCTATTATTTCCAAAACAAATATAAAAGGCATAATAACACATGCAAATGAAAATTTTTGTAAAATTTCAGGATATAAAAGAGAAGAACTAATAGGACAAAACCACAATATTGTAAGACATCCAGAGATGCCAAAAGTAGCTTTTGAAGATATGTGGAGAACTATAAAAAAAGAGAAAAAAATATGGCAAGGTATCATTAAAAATAGGGCAAAAAATGGGGACTCGTATTATGTTAGTACAACGGTAAGCCCTATTTTGGATGTACGAGAAAACATAACAGAATTCATAGCACTTCGTCATGATATAAGTTCTATAATGAGTGATAAAAAGCAACTTTTTGATTACTTAGAAGTAAATAAGTTTACCGTTTTGATTATGGTTCAAATTGAAGATTACAATACATTAGAAAAGTTTTATGATAAAGCTAGTGTGGAAGAAATAGAAAAAGTATTTGGAGATGCACTTTTGCATTTACTACCTAACAGATGTAATTTTCAAAGAGTCTATCAACTAGGCGATGGATTATATGCTTTAGCAAAAGATAGAAGAACTTGTCAAAAAAGTAATGAAGAGATAAGAAAAACTTTAGAAGAATTTTTAACAAATGTCAAAGAATATGTAATTAAACTTGGAGAAATACAGTATGATATATCTGCAATTTGTAGTTATACATATGGTGTTATTCAAACATATGAAGATGCCAAAATAGGTATAGAAAAAGCGATAGAGAATAAAAAAGATATTGTTTATGCAGATGGTTTATCTGGAATAGAGTATGCAATTGCTTTACAAAACATAGAGACTCTACATACTTTAAAAGTTGCACTTGATGATAAAAAAGTGATTTCTTATTTTCAACCAATAATCAATAATTCTACTAGAAAAGTTGAAAAATATGAATCATTAGTTAGATTAATAAATAAAAATGGTCAAGTTATATCACCATACAAGTTTTTAGAAGTAGCTAAAAAAGGAAGGTATTATGATCAGGTTACAAAAATAGTTTTAGAAAACTCTTTTACTAGATTAAAAGATACAACAAAAGAGATATCTATAAATCTCTCAGCATTAGATATTGAATCAGAAGATATTCAAAAAGTAATCTTTAGACTTTTGAAAGAGTATAAAATAGACTCTCAAAGAATAGTATTTGAACTTTTAGAGAGTGAAGATGTGAAAGATTTTAATACGGTAATTAAGTTTATTAAAGAAGTGAAAAAATATGGTGTAAAAATTGCAGTTGATGATTTTGGCAGTGGATATTCTAATTTTGAGAGACTTTTACAATATGAGCCTGATTTATTAAAAATAGACGGTAGTTTAATTAAAAATATTAAAGATAACAAACTTAGTAGAAACATAGTCGAGACAATAGTTATTTTTGCAAAAAAGCAAAAAATTAAAACTGTAGCAGAGTTTGTAGAAAATGAAGAAATTTACAATATTATAAAAAATATGGGTATAGACTATTCACAAGGTTATGCTTTTGGTAAACCAGAAGAGTTGTTGAAAGATTAACTACAACAACTCTTGTTACCTTTTTTTGCAAATAAGTACTTATAAAATAAATATATCATTATTATTGCAGAAACAGCCTCTAAAAGAGTAGCATCTTCATTAACATGTACACTCTCTTGTACGCTTCCTAAAAATTTTAAAAAAGAAGTATCCATTATATATGCAAAAAAGGTAGTTCCAAATATAACAGAACAAAGATAAATTATTGTAGATTTTGTTCCAAGTATCTTTTTAATAACAGAGATAGTTACAAGATTAGTTGCAGGCCCAGCAGTAAGAAATACAAAAGCAGCACCTGGAGAAAAACCAGTAAGTATTAAAGTAATTCCAATAGGAATACTTGTTATTGCACAAACATAAAGTGGCATTGATATAAGAAGTACAAATATATAACTGATAAAAATGTTATCAGATAAAAGAGAAGTTATATCTGCTGGTATAAGTGTACTAATAAGAGCTCCTAATACAATACCAACTAAAAGGGACTTAGCAATACTACTAAATAGTTGATTAAAAGCATAATCAAAAACACGGTTTATAAAGGGTGTTTTTTTATCTACATGTAAAGATACTAAAGGTTCTACTTTATCTGGTTTTTGAGTGCTCCAAAGAGTTACATTAGAAGGTTCTTCCTTAACAAAGATCATAGATAATAAACCAGCTAATATAGATATAAAAATAGAAGTAATAATACGGTATATTGTAAAAAACCAACCAAAAGCTCCATAAGTTGCACTAATGGAGTCAACACCTGTTATAGGTGTAGATATAAGAAAAGTTTGTAAGGCACTTTTACTAGCACCACTGTTTTTAAGAGATGTTGCAAAAGGTATAACACTGCACGAACAAAGAGGAAGAGGGGTGCCAAGAAGTGCTGCTTTAAAAATTGAGCCTATTGAATTTTTTCCGATATGTTTTTGTATATAACTATCAGGTATAAGTTGTTTTATAATCCCTGCAATGAGAAGTCCAAATATAATATAAAACGATATTAAACTTGTAAAATGCCAAAAATTACTTAAAAATAAAGAAAAAAGCTCCACTATAATCCTTTTAAAATGATAATCAATATTGATTATAACAGATTTGATTTAAATTATGTTTAAATTTTTTTAATTTCCTATTACAGTATTTCATTAAATTTATGTTTTGCATACCAAACAATAAACAGTGCTGATAACCAAATAAAAGAGACGAGCCCCCACCAATAAAAACCAAGAGGTAGTTTGTAGTAAGCAAATATACTAAATACACCAACAGGTACTATAAGTTGTCTAAAAAGACTTAGATAAACTAAAAGTGCTGGTTTTTTTATGCCTTGAAGAAAAGATATATTTATAAAAACTAACATGTAAGCATAAAGAGAAGTAGCCGCGGCGTAAAGATAACTCAAGCCTGCTTTGATTACTTGTGCGTCATTAGAGAATATAAGCATTAGAAATTCGCCAAAAACAAATAAGAATAACATACCAATTATCCACATTATAAAACCTACTTTTTGCGCATAATCAACACTCTCTTTGACTCTATCATATAAACCTGCACCATTGTTTTGAGAGACTATTGCGAGAACTGCCACATTTATTCCTATACTAGGTAGTAAAAATATTTGCTCTATCCTAATGGCAATTCCATAAGCAGCAACAACATGCTGACCAAAATCTGATATATAATAAGTTATAATGAACATTCCTAAAGCCATAAGTAGCATATTTATTGTAGGAGGAATTCCTTGTTTAAAAAAAGCAATTATAATATTAATATCAAATTTGAAAGCAGGTAAATCTTGAAGTAAATAAGTTTTTTTTAAAACACTAAAAAGATAGATAAATCCTAAAAATTCTATTATTATGGTTGCATATGCAATGCCTTTAACTCCCATTGGTTCAATACCAAGCCCACCTTTTATAAACCAAAAATCCAAAATGATATTTAAAAAAAAGCCAATTACCAAAAAATTTCTAAATGCTTTTGTATTTCCCAAGGAGTTTAGTAAAGCATTTGTAAAAAAAACACCTACATAAAAAATAGCACCTAAAAGAATAATATTTATGTATGATGTGGCTTCTTTTAGATAATCTCCATACGCACCTAAAATTTGCATTAAAAAAGGAGCACTTAAAAGACCAATAGTCGTAATTATTATAGCTATAAAAGAGGCAAAAAATATAACATGTAAAATTATCTGTTTAGCATGAATTATCTTTTTTTCACCTATGGCATTACCAATAATTGCTGTAACTCCTTGACTCATTCCACCAGCAACTGCAATGATGATGAAAAATATAGAAAAAGTAAGAGATAAAGAAGCTAATGCTTGTGTAGATATTTCACCTGCAAAAAAGGTGTCAGTTACATTAAACATTGTGTGAAAGAAATAGCCAATACTTGAAGGAATTGCAATATTTCTCAGATGCGTTTTGATGCACCCTTGAGTTAGATTTGTTTCCATTTTTTATCTTTTAAAGTTGTAATTGATTATTGTATCAAAATAATAATTAAAGCATTAAGTTTTCTACAACTTAATGCTTTAAATAGAAGTAGTTTAGTTTGTTTTAAATTTATTTAGTTTTATATTTAAATTTTCTGTCATATTTGTAAGATATGAAGCGGAATCTGCAAGTTGATTAACGCTATCTGAGTTTTGTTCAGAGATAGAACATATATCTTCCATAGATAAAATTATTTGTGTTAGATCTTTACCAGTTTGTATATAATCACTAACACTTCTTTCATTTAAATCAGAAGCTTGTTGCATAGTACTTGATATGTTGTTAATTCTATTTTCAGTTACTTTTGCCATTTGAGAAATTTTTTGATTTTTTTGAGCACTAGCATTAATATCATTACTTGAATCATTAATTGATTTAACGATGATATTTATAGTTGTACTAATTTCACTAAGACTTTTTTGTGTTCTTTCAGCGAGCTTTCTTACTTCATCTGCAACAACTGCAAATCCACGCCCATGTTCCCCTGCACGAGCTGCTTCTATAGCTGCATTTAGGGCTAGTAAGTTTGTTTGATCTGCTATATCACCTATAATTCCAAGTACACTTTGTACTTCATTTGCTGTTAAGCTTAACTCTTTGATTTTTTCAGCTATGAGAATTTCTTCATGAGCATTTTCCTCAATTATTGATGTCAAATCTAAAAGATCTTTTTTTGACTCATCAAGATTATTATTTGCATTTATTATGTCTTCTCTGTTTTGTTCAACCATACGTATAGAACTTAACATAGAATTTTTAGTTAAGGTTGCTTTAGCTGTTGTTTGTTCCACTATATGTATAGCTTTTTTAGAAGATTCTCCAACACTTAAAGATGTTGATGAAAGTTGATTTGCTATAGCGGCATTTTCACTAGAAGAAGATTTTGCATCAGCCACAAGTGTACTTGTTCGTGTCATCAAATTGTTGATTTGCACAAGTA
>CBDLTN010000034.1:0-18538 GCA_965306065.1 uncultured Sulfurospirillum sp.
CAATAGCTGAAGCATTTAGTTTTCCATCATTTAAACTTTTTAACCTGTTAAGTATCTCAGTTTCACGCTCAGGTCTATATATAGAAGTTCCTGTGGTCTGCTTTGCTATTCCAATTGCTTCAACAGATTTCATTCTTTTATTTAAAAGTTCTAAAATTTCATTATCAATACTATCTATCTGTTTTCTGTATACGTCCAACTCATCCATTTAAACATCCTATATCTGATACTATTTTATCTATAGAGTTCTTTACATGTAAAGCCTCTTTTTCACTTTTACATTTACCACTTAAAACCAAAGTTGTTTTTGCACCAAGCTCTTTAATACCAACTAAATCTCCTACTGCATCATCACTTACCATCTCAACATCAGTAAAATTCTTTACATGTAAAAGTTTTAGTGCCTCATGATAAAAAGCAGAACTTGGTTTTCCTATGACTTCATAACTGCTTCCAGTTGCATAAGAGACCATCTTCATGATAGCCCCAACACCTGCATAACGTCTACCATCTTTTGCATAAGTACTTGTTGCATGCATTCCTATAAGTTTTGCACCACTCATTACCATTTCAATCATACTGGCATAATCTTCTGAATCAAATTCTTTACTACTTGTTACCAAAATAGCTTCTGGATTTTTTGTTGTATTTTTATAACCTAACGATTCTACGACTTCTACAAATTCACTCGGTCCAAAACAACAAACTCTCTTTACATGTAAAGAGTTTTTTAGAACCATAAAAGGATCAAGATAAGAAGAATTAGGTATATTAAAACCTAAATCTTTTAAAAAATCATAAAACTCATTGCTTGGTTTTTTAGTATTATTTGTTACTACAACATAAGGGATGCTTTTATAGTTTAAATTATCTATAAACTTAATCGCTCCGTTGATAGGTAACTTGTGTTTATCGTCTATAAGAGTACCTTGTACATCTATTAGATACATGTACTCTCTTTAGATATTAGATCTTCAAAGCTCTCACGCTCTCTTATAAGCCTGTCCTTACCATCTTGAAGTGCTACTTCAGCTACTCTTGCTCTTGAGTTATAATTACTACTCATAGTAAAGCAATATGCTCCTGCACTTTTTATAACAAGTAAATCATCATGTTTTGTAAGAGGTATATCAATATCTTTTGCAAAGAAGTCTGTACTTTCACAAATCGGACCTACTACATCTGCTTTAGAAACTTCTGTGCTTGCATCTACTACTTCTATATTATGATGTGCTCCATACAAACTAGGTCTACTTAAATCATTCATAGCACCATCTGTTATAACAAATCTTTTTTTACCATTATGCTTTTCATAAAGAACTTTTGTTAAAAAGTCTCCACTGTTTCCAACTAAAAATCTACCTGGTTCACATGTTAGAGTTATATCAAGTCCACTTAGGTTTTCAAATATTGCTTGAGCATAATCATAAAGATTAACAGTATCTTCATTCTCATACTTTATACCAACTCCACCACCTACATCAAAAAACTTTATATCTATATTTAGAGATTGAAGATTTCTTACCAAATCAGAAGTCACTTTTGCTGCTTCTTTAAATGGTTCTAATTCAGTTATCTGGCTTCCTATATGAAAATGAATACCTATTGGATCCAAATTTTCAGAATTTTTTGCTTTTAAGTACATTCTTTTTGCACTATCTACATCTACTCCAAATTTATTATCATGAAGTCCTGTTGAGATATATGGATGAGTTTTTGCATCTATGTTCGGATTTACTCTTACACTAATTCTTGCTTGAACACCAAGATCTTTAGCAATAAGTTCTACTCTTTGCATCTCTTCTTCACTCTCTAGATTTATCATCAAGATATCATGTTCTAATGCTTCTCTTATTTCATCATCTCTTTTACCAACGCCTGAGAAAATTATCTTATATCTTGCAACTCCTACATGTAAAGCACGTTTTACTTCACCAATAGAGACACAGTCGCATCCGGCACCAAGTTCTTTTAAATGTTTTAAAACTGATAAATTTGAATTTGCTTTTACTGCATAACAAATAAGAGATTTTCTTGCTTTAAAAGCCTCTTTAAGTTTTATAAATTGTTCTTCTATATGATTAAAATTGTACACGTAGAGTGGTGTACCATACTTGTTTGCTAATTCTCTATACTGCATTAATAACCTCTAATTGTAAAATAGACTTATTTTACCTAAAAAATCATTAATTTTCTTTGTAGTACTGCTTTAGTGCATAAAATCCCAGCAAAGTTATGGGTAAAATTACTCCCAATTCAGGAAAAATAACCGAAGTAGCTGAAAGCTTAGTAAGTATAAACAAAACTCCCCAAGTTGAAAGTGTTATAAAAATAAAAATAAAACTTAGAAATGCCATGTTGAAAAACCTGCTACTAATTGGTAATCTATAAAAAAGAATTACTACCAAAAAAGGCGCAAAAAGAGGAAACAGTATATGTGAATAAAGCAGTGTTTTGACACGGTCTAGATTTATATCTTGGGAGGCAAAAAAACTAAGGGCATCTATAGTATCTATAATAGACATATTGTATGCACCTTTATGAACATTTTCTATTATCTTGGGTCTAAAATCTTTTAGAGTTACATACTTTTTTTGTTCTACTTCTGTAAGTCCTTTATCAGAAATAGAATTTACTCTTGGCTTAGTTTTTATAACTACATCTTTTAAAACCCAACTATCTTCATAAAAATATCCGCTTTTGGCCGATACTATTTTACTTAAATTGTTACCTTGAACATTAAAAATTTTAATTCCTGTAGCCTGTTTTTTTATTGGATCTAATTTTTTAAAATATATATACTGATCATTATTCTTTAAAAATAGCCCTTTAGAATTAGTTGCAATTGTGCTATATTTTAAAAGGTTTCTACTATATTCATACGCATATGCAAAAGATGTAAAATTAAGACTTATATAGATAAGAGAAAGACTTAAAGCCGATAAAAAAAGAGGTCTAACAACTGATTTTTTTGTAACTCCAATAGCATATAGAGTTACTAACTCATTAGATTTAATCATCCCAAATTTTGTCACAATCATTGCAAAAACAATAGAAAGGGGAACAGAGTAATTTACAGCATCAAGCGTTTTAAATACTATATAAAGAAGTTGCAAGTTTGCAGAATCTGGAAACTTTGTATAGTTTGAAAGAACATCAATACCTACGTAAAAAAATTCCAACGAAAGGAATATAATTAAAAAGTTTTTTAGATAATTAAATATAATATAGCGTTGAAACAATTTCATTTTGCAGCTTTCAATGTGTACTTTGAAGAGATTGTACTCAACTCTTCATTTATAAGTCCTTTAGTGGCATCCATACTTGTATCTAAAATATCTTTTAAGTTCTCTATTTGTGATTTTGGGAAATCAGACAAAACATAATTTGCAACATCTTGTTTATTATCTGGTTTACCAATACCAATTCTTACTCTGTAGTAATCTTTTCCCATATGAGCATCAATAGAACGCAGTCCATTGTGACCTCCATGACCTCCACCTATCTTAAAACGTAATGTTCCAAAAGGAAGATCCAAATCGTCATGAATAACAATGATACGTTCTGGTTTATAATAATCACTTACAGCTCTTACACTTTCTCCTGAAAGATTCATATAAGTATATGGCTTTAAAAAAAGTATGTCTTTTGATTTATAAAGCTCTCCTCTAAAGGAAGCTTTGTTTATGTGAGTACAATTATGGTCATCGATTAATCTGTCAATGACCATAAAACCGACATTATGTCGGTTATTTTTGTATTTGGAATCTGGATTACCAAGTCCTACAATGAGAGTCATCTCTACTTTGCTTTAATAACTCCAGTTACTGCAACTCTATCTTCTTCCATGATTGTTACATTTGCAGGAACTTCTATATCACGAACTAAAATTGCTCCACCAACATCTAAATCACTAACATTTAGTACAAAACTATCTGGTAAGTTTTCACCAGCACACTTAACTAAAATACGTTTTTTAGAATTAATTAAAATACCTTTGTTTTTAAGACCAATAGGAGTTCCCTCTGTTTTTACTGGGATCAAATACTTAGATACCACACCATCAAGTACAACACGTAAGTCTACATGTAGAAGCAAGCTTGTTACAGGATGTTTTTGATAATCTTGAACAACTACTTTATATTCAACACCATCTACTTTAACTGGAAAAGATAAAGATGTTTTGTTTTTCATTGCTCTTATGAATTCGTTTGATTTAAACGCAGCACTGATATTCTCAACGCCTTTTCCATAGATGTTAGCAATTAGAAACCCATCTTTTCTCAAAGCTTTAGTAGCTTTTTTGTCAATACTCTCTCTAATAATACCTTCTAACATTTCTGTCCTTTTTAAAAAATTAAGGACAGATTATACTAAAAAAGAGCTTAAATGTAAATTACAATATATTTTTTACTTCTTTAATCTTATTATATCTTTATCTTCTTCAGTATATGATTTCTCTTCGCCATTGGAAACTTTTTTCTCTGCCTCATAGAAATCCAATGCCATAAGTAAGTCATTCTGGCTTGTAGCTGATTTTAATGCTTCTGCTTTTGAAATTTTTCCGCTAGCGAATAAATCTAAAAGAGCTTGATCAAATGTTTGTGACCTATATACATCTTTACCTTCTTTTAACGCATCTGGTATTTCTCCATCACGACCTTCTAATATAAGAGTCTCTATTCTACTATTTTTTACCAATACTTCAACAGCTGCAGTTCTTCCACCATCAACTGTCTTAACAAGTCTTTGAGAAACAACACCTTGTAAAACTGAAGCAAGTGACATCTTAATTCTATTTTGTTCATTTCCTGGAAACATCCCTACTATACGTCCTATAGTCTCTTTAGCATCGACTGTATGTAAGGTTGAAAGTACTAAATGTCCAGTTTCTGCTGCATGCATTGCGGTTTCGATTGTTTCTAAATCTCTCATCTCTCCCACTAGTATTACATCTGGGTCTTCACGAAGCGCAGCTCTAAGAGAGTCTCCAAAGCTAATAGCATCTTGCCCTACCGCTCTTTGATTTACTATGCTAGAAGCATCTTTATATACAAACTCTACAGGATCTTCAATCGTAATAATATGCTTTTTCTGAGTTAAGTTTATCTTATTAATGAGTGATGCCAAGGTTGTTGTTTTACCACTTCCTGTAGGTCCTGTTACTAAAACAAGTCCACGTTCAATATTACAAAAACTGTTCAATACGTCAGGTAACTTTAAATCTTCTACTGTTGGCATAGTCATAGGAATTGTACGAAAAACACCAGAAACTCCATCTACTTGAAAAAATAAATTTACACGAAAGCGATACTCATCATTAAGCTTGAAAGTAAAGTCAATATTTTTTTTCTCAACTAGTTCAATAAATCTTCCTCTTAGAAGCTCTTTTGCCAAAGTTAATCCGTCTTGATGAGAAAGAATCTCTTTTGACATAGAAACTATCTCGCCATTTATTCGACCTCTTATATTTGTTCCACTCTTTATATGAAGATCACTTCCTTCATACTCTACTAGCTTACTTAAATAAAATCTAAGTCTTTTTGTCATCTCAAAAGTTAGTGATTCTACATCAACACTTGCTGCCATATCAAGCCTCCTTAGAGTTCGTCCAATATCTCTTTAAAAGCATCTTTAAATGCCTTAAGCCCATCATGAAGAAGCTCATCATAAACTTCTTGCATATCGATACCATTTTTTTCCAATATATTAAAATACTCTACATACTCTTTTGTAAGATTTACTTCACTTGCTTCTTCTGAACTAATAAAAGCTTTTATAGTCCCTAAGGGTGCAGTATTTACAGAGTTCTTAAACAGAAGCTCTTTTATATAATAATCAGCTTTTAAAGCGTCACTTTTTACACCTGTACTCGCAAACAAAGTTCTAATATTAGGCAAACTATATGATTCAATTAAATCGTATATTTTTATTGCATTATATATTCCTGTTTTAGAGGTAGGAATACTTAATGCTTTTAATTTTTTATCAAGTTTACTATCAAATCTACTTACAAATACACTTATAACTCCCTTTGGAAGTTTTTCTTTTGAAGCTAATTTTTTTGTTGCTCTTTGAAATGCTTCTGCACAGTTTTTTGCTTGATTAGGCGAAAAGACAAGCGTAGCATTTACATTTATTCCACAACTCATCAACTCTTCCATAGCCTCATATCCAGCATTTGTTGCTGGAACTTTTATCATAACATTATTAAAACCAATCTCTTTAAAAAGTCTTTTTCCTTCTAAAATAGTTCCCTGAGCATCATCACATAAGTTTGGATCAACCTCAATAGATATAAATCCATCATTTTCATTTTCATGGTGAGTACTCATTGAGGTTGCAGCTCTTTTTATATCTTCAATGGCTAGTTTTTCATATATATCTTTTGTTTCTAAGTTTTTAAGTTTTTTTCTATCTTCTTGATAAGCAGATGAAGTTAAAAAAGCGGATTTAAAGATAGATGGATTACTTGTAGCTCCATTTACTATCTCTTTATCAAGCAGTTCTCTAAATTCACCTTCTAAAAAATTTCTCTCGACAAAATCACACCAAAGTGAAAAATTATGAACATTGTACATTTTATATTAACTCCAACAGTTTTCTCATATCTTTAACATCTATTATAGCATTTGCTTCACGTTTTAGTATCTCTTTTGCACAAAATGCTACTTTTAAATCTGCATGAGCAAACATAGATCTATCATTAGCACCATCTCCAACAGCAATTGTATCAGCTTTACTAACTCCTAAAAACTTTTGGAGCCTTTGCATCATATCTCCTTTTGAGAAATCAAACATCATATCTCCACCAACTAATCCAGTTAGTTTTCCGTTTTTTGAATGTAATACATTTGAAAAATCTATATCGTAACCTAAAATATCTTTTGCATATCCAGTCGCATTTCTAAATCCGCCACTAAATACAACTACTTTATAACCTTTTGACTTAAGCCCTGCTATTGCTTCTTTTGCTCCGTTCATATAAGGTAAGTTTTTACATACCTCATCAACTACTTTTATATCAAGTCCCTCTAAAAGCTTTACTCTTGTAGTAAGACTTTCAAAAAAATCTAATTCGCCTTGCATTGCAAGTTCTGTTATCCTTGAAACTTCTTCTTCTACTCCTAGCTTTGAAGCAAAAAAATCTATAGTCTCACCATCCATAAGTGTTGAATCGAAATCAAATACGCACAGTTTCATTAATATCCTATCTATTTTGTTATTATTGTTTACATGTAGAGAATATAGGGCTAGATAATCCAGCCCTATTGAGATTAGAAATCTCTTTTTAAAAGAGCTTCTACTTTTAATATAGTAAGCATACTATCTTCACGCTTACCGATTCCATATATCATACCTTTTTCTCCACCGACACTATCAGGTGCTGGGTCAATTCTGCTGGATTTGATTCTAATAGCTTCTGTTAATCTGTCTATTACAAAACCTGCCGTATTATCTTGACCTTTCATCACTATATATCTAGTATCACCTGTATTGTTCATTGGAGCAAGATGAAATTTTCTTCTTAGATCAATAAGGGGAATAACACTTCCTCTTATATTAAAAACTCCCAAAACATACTCAGGAACACTAGGAACTCTAGTAAACTCTATTGGCTTAATAATTTCAACTATATTTAAAATAGGTATAGCATACTCTTCATCACCTATAATAAAACCAACCAACTGTATGATATCATCATCAGCTTTTTCTGGTTCATGTATCTGCTGCTGTTGCTTTTGTAGTATTTGATTTAATTTATCTGCCATAATATCACTCCGCTGTTAGTTTCGTGTTTTTACGTACCACATTTTCTAGGTACTCTGGTGAATAAGGTTTAGTAATATACTCAGTCATTCCTGACTCGACACCTCTAAGTCTATCGGCTTTAGAAGTTCTAGAAGTTACTGCAATAAGCGGTAAATTCTTATATCTAGAGTATTTTCTAATCTCACTTGCGAGTGTATAACCATCCATACGAGGCATCTCAATATCTATAAGCATAACATCTATATCATGTTCACCTGATTTTAACATTGTTAAAGCTTCTTGTCCATTTGATGCTTCTATTGTCTTAAGTCCTATAGGTTCCATAGACTTTTTCATAATTGTTCTGTCCATTTTACTATCATCAACAATAAGAACTGTATAGTCTTCTGGTGAAGTTTTGTTCTTATTCTTTGCTTGCATGCTCTCACGGATATTTACTTTTAAACCTTTTGCCATATCCATCAATGAAGCAATATCAACAATAAGAGTAACACCACCATCACCACGGATAGTCGCTCCTGCAATTCCATTGATGCCTTGTAAGTAATCACCCATAGATTTAATAACTGTCTCTTCTTGTCCTACTAAAGTATCAACAATAATACCTAATTTAGATTCAGCTAAGCCAATTACAACTACGTATGTATGTTCACCTGGCTCATAAACCTGTTTTACACCAAATATGTCAGAGAGTCTTACTAAAGAGAGAACTTCATCACGAAGACGTAGTACATTTCTTCCCTCAACCGTATATATCTCATCTAGTGAAATTCTAACAGTTTCAGAGACTGAAGCAAGTGGAATAGCATAATACTCTTCTTGAGCACCAACTAGTAGAGCTTGAATAATAGCAAGAGTAAGAGGTATTTTCATTTTAATTGCAGTACCTTTTCCTACTTCACTATCAATCTCTATAATTCCATTTAGTTTTTCAATATTAGTTTTAACAACGTCCATTCCAACACCACGGCCAGATACATTAGTTACTTTTGCTGCCATTGAGAATGCTGGTTTAAAGATAAGTGCAAATGCTTCTTTATCACTCATTGTATCAGCTTCTTGCTCGCTTATCATACCTCTTTCTATAGCTTTTGAACGAAGTAAATCAGCATCTAATCCTTTACCATCATCTGTAATTTCAATTACTATAGAGTTACCTTCATTATAAGCTTTTAACTCTATTAGTCCTGTCTTACTTTTTCCTAGTTTTTCTCTTGCATCATTATCTTCTATACCATGGTCACAAGAGTTTCTAATAATATGGACTAATGGATCACCAATCTCTTCAACGATTGATTTATCAAGTTCCGTCTCTTCACCAGAAATTTTAAGCTCAATACCCTTACCAAGCTCACGAGAAAGATCACGAACCATTCTAGGAAATTTGTTAAAAACTTTTGCTATAGGAAGCATTCTTGTTTTCATAACAGCAATTTGTAGATCAGTTGTCACAAGTGAGATAGCCGAAACAACTTGATTTAGCTCTTCTAAAAATTTCTCTCCCTCATATCTCTCTTCAACATCATCATAAATTTTAAGTAGTCTATTTTTACCAAGAACAAGTTCACCAATGAGATTCATCAAATGATCAAGTCTACTAACTTCTACTCTAATAGTTTGTTCTAATGTTGAAGCTTGCTTCTTAGCAGGTGGTGCTGTAGTTGTAGATTTAACTGGGCTACTTGCATCTGGTGCTTCACTTTTTTTAGGCTCTTTTTCTATTTTTGCTTGTTTTTTCTTTTTAGCTTCCGCCTTTTTTTCACTTAAAAGTCTTTCTATTTCAGCTTCTACTTCATCATCACTCATTTTTGAATAATCTTCTTCACTCGCTGGCTCTTCGACTTCTTGAACTTCTTCTTCTACTTCTTCGACAACTTTTGCTGATGCCTCAGGTATGTCTTTTCCTTCACTAACTGCATCTAAACGATTTATAATATCAGTCAAATCCATATTTATTGCTGTATCATTTCCGTTATCACGAATACAATGAAGAAGTGTTTTCATCATATCGATTGATTCTAACACAACATCCATGATCTCTTGATTGAGTTTTAAATCACCTTTTCTTGCTTTATTTAAAACATCTTCCATGTGGTGAGTAAGTTTAGTTAGTACATCAAAACTTAAAAACGATGACGACCCTTTTATTGTATGTGCAACTCTAAATATACTATTTAAAAGTTCCAAATCCTCAGGTGTATTCTCTAACTCTACCAAATCTTGATCAAGTTGTTCAATAAGTTCGAACGCTTCGACCAAAAAATCTTCTAAAATTTCTTGTATATCATCCATCGCTCGATCCTCACACAGTTTCTACATGCGATTTTATTACTTTAGAAATTTCTTTGTAAAAAACCGATGCATCAAATTTTGTTAAATAGGCTTCTCCGCCCGCCTCTTTTCCTCTTAATTCACTAAAATGATCACTTATTGATGAGTTAAATACGATAGGAATATTTTCAAATCTTCCATCTTCTTTAACATTTGCAGCAAAATGAAAACCATCCATTTTTGGCATCTCTACATCAGAAATTATTATTCTTAACTCTTTATTTATAGATTGTCCGTAAATTTCATGTAATTCATCTAGCTTTTGCATACCTTCAATACCATCTTTAGCCTCTATTACTTTCATACCCATTCTAGACAGTGCATCATGAACTAATCTTCTCGCTGTCATACTATCATCTAAAATAAGAGCAGTACCTTCAACTTTATCTATCAATTCTTCATCTGCATCAGTTGTTGGCTGATAAATACCTAGTTCTTGGACTACACTTTCTAAATCTAAAATAAGCAAAACTTCATCATTTTCTATTCTAGTAACACCTGTTATCTGTGATTTATCAAGTGCACCCATTCCAGCTACAAAAGATGCTGGTTCTATATCATTCCAACTTATTCTTCTAATTCTTTTAGCCTCATGAACTATAAATCCTATAAGAATATCACTAAACTCAGTAATAATAACTCTAGGTTTTAAATCCTCTATAGGTGGCTCAGCTATCTGCATCCATTTAGCTAAATTAACTACTGGTATAACAACACCACGAAGATCAAAAATTCCTTCAATATACTCAGGAACACCTGGAAGTTCTGTAAGTTTAGGAATCTTTATAATTTCCCTAACTTTTGCTACATTTACTCCATATATACCTTCATAAACCTTATCCTCTTCTTGTTTAAGGATACGAAAATCCACCAGCTCCATTTCATTGGAGCCTACTTTTAAAACATCATCATCAAACATTGCAGCCCCTTAGTGCAAATTTCTCGTCTTGAAAACATTCTACAATAAAATAACTTTGATTACACGCAAAGGATGGAAGATTAATATAATTAATTCCATTTTCTTTAAAGCTATAGTTTTGGTGATAGTGTCCTTCTACAATGTAACTATTTTGTTTAGCAACATATTTTGGGATTTTTGCACTTATCATATCTTCAAAATTTTCTATTTTTCTACATATGTTCTTTTTAAATTGATCATTTTCTATTTTTTTTGAAATACAATTATCTTTTCTTTTATCTATAAAATTAAGAAGTTTTAAAATTATGTTTGATCGAATTAACTTAGTATAGGTATTATGTATAAAGCCTCCATATTTATCACCGTGAGAAAGATATACCAAAGTACTATCTTCTAAAATAAACTTTTTAGGTTGCTCTTGTATAGATATGACTTTTACATTTTCAAAAAGATTTTCCAAGGCAAAATCGTGATTTCCCTCAAAATAAAAAACCTCTACATGTAAAGCTATACTATCCATCAAATCAATATAATTTTGATGTTTTTTAACGGTGTATTTAACTTTACCTACAAGCAAGTCAAACATATCACCCATAAGAAAAAGTTGAGGTGTATCTATCTCATTTGATTCTATTTTTTTTAAAAAGCGATAAAAATCATCTCTTTTATCATTATCATGTGCATCAGCTATAAAAATAGCCTTGTTTTTTATTTTATGGAACATAAGCAAAAATTGGAATGCCTAAGTTTTCCTCGTATCCACACATTAGATTTGCGTTCGTAACTGCTTGAGAAGAAGCCCCACGAAGAAGGTTATCAATACTTGAAGAGATAAACAACGATGTCCCATTTTGTGCTACATAAATATCACAAAAGTTTGTTCCCGCTGTTGATTTAATATCAACTGGATTCTCTCTAACTCTTACAAACTTTTCATCAGAATAAAACTCTTTTAAAACATTTAATGCATCAACCTGAGAATTAAGTTTTAGATAAATACTAACTAACATACCACGTGTTATTGGTATTAAATGAGGTACAAAATTAACTTCAAAATCTTTTTGAGTAAGAAGTCTTAATTTTTCTCTTATCTCTGGGGAGTGTCTATGTTTTAGAGGATTATATGCAAACATATTTTCATCTATCTTAACAAAATGTGTTACATCATTTGCCTTTTTTCCTGCCCCACTAACACCACTTTTCGCATCAATAAAAACTGGACTACTCTCATCAATCATATTTACAAAAGGCAAAAGTCCTAAAAGTGATGCTGTTGGATAACACCCTGGATTTGCTACTAAAGAACTTTTTTTTATCTCATCTCTATAAATCTCAGGAAGACCATAAACTGAGTTTGGCAAGTTCTTTTTATCTTCATGTGGACAATAAAATTCTTCATAAGTATTAAGTTCTAAACGATAATCAGCAGAAAGGTCTACTACCTTTACATGTAAAGATATTAACTCTTTAGCAAAACCCATTGCAGCTTTATGAGGAAGAGCCAAAAATGCCAAGTCAGCCACTTGAGCAATCTCTTTTGCATCGCTCTTTAAAACATCAAATTCTACAATATCTTTTAGGCTTGGATGTAGATCACTTAACTTCTCTCCCCCTTGGCTTGTTCCAACATAAGTTATCTCAAACTTAGGATGAGCATGAAGCATCTTAACTAACTCTAAACCTGTATAACCACTGGCTCCTATAATCGCTACTCTAGTAATTTCCTTAACCAATTTTTTCTCCTTTAATCTGAACAAAGTCCAAATTAAATTCCTTGCATCAAAGCTAATGCTTTGCATAGAATTTTCATTTATTTTTCTTCAAAAATTATTTCTTTATACTCAACACTTATGATCTCAAACTCTTTTTTTCCAATAGGAAGTTTGATCTCTACTTCATCACCTTCTTCTTTTCCCATAAGTCCACGTGCTAGTGGTGTTTGAAAAGATATCAATCCACGATCAGGATTACTTTCAGTTCTTCCAACTATAACATAAGTTGATTCCTCTTCAGTCTCCATATCCTCAAGAACTATAGTTGAGCCAAATCTAACTCTATCGTGAGTATAAGAAGAAGGATCAACTAACTGAGAGTTAACAAGAAGTTCACCTAATTCTCCTATTCGACTCTCTATAAATCTTAACTTCTCTCTTGCCGCATGATACTCAGCATTCTCTTTTAAATCTCCATGACTTCTTGCTACATCAATCTCTTCAACTGTATCAGGTCTTTGAACTTTTTTTAAATCTGTTAGTTCATTTTTTAATTTAGTATGTCCATACTCAGTCATTGGTTCTTTTGTCATTTAATATCTCCTTTTTTAAAGCAAAGCTTTATAAACATCCCTCTCACTAAAGCTAGTGCTTTGCACAGAGTTTATTATTTTGTGTGATTATAGCGAAATCAACTTTATCATTTCATTTTTACTACCATGTTTCAAGATAGCATGTAGTTTTTGAGAACTTTCAAAAAATAGTTCTCTATCCATATGAACATATTCATCAAGTAGATTTTTGACAGTTACATCATCTTGAAGAAGTTCTACATGTAAAGGCTCAATCCCGGCGAAATCAAATATCACATTTGCTAAACCAACATGCTTGAGTTTTACAAAAATACGAGCAATAAATGCATCAAATTTCTTTGCCTTATATGCCAAAACTAAAGGTGTTCCTATAAGAGCAGCTTCAAGTGTAGCAGTACCAGAACAGACAAATGCAAATTCACTTTTCAAAAAAGTTCTATAAGTATCACGTGATACATCAAACTCTTTGATATCTCCATATATCTCTTTTATCTCACTTGAGCTAAAATGAGGAGGTATTACAAGTATATTGTTTTTATTTATTTTTTTAGCCACCTCTTTATAGATAGGCATAAGTTTTTTTATCTCACTTTTACGACTTCCTGGCAAATACGCTATATATCCTGTATCTTCATACTTTTTCTTAAACTCTGGAATTTCATCAATCAAAGGGTGCCCCACATACTTAGCACGATTATAAAATTTCTGTTCAAAAGGAAGAATTGAAGCTAAAACATCACAATACTTTTCTACTTTTGCCACTCGTTTCTCTTTCCAAGCCCAAACTTGTGGAAGTATGTAGTATATTATCTGAACATCTGGATTTATCTCTTTAATAGCTTTTGCAAGAGGAAGATTAAAAGCAGGTGAATCTATGAGTATGACCTTATCTACTTGTAGACTTAATTTTGCCATATCTTTGATAGCTTTTTTAGCTAATCTAATTTTAGGAATAGCATCTATAAAACCCATGATTGAAAATGCACGACTTGGAAGAATTGGTGAGCCAAAACTCTCATCAAAAATACCAAAAAGTTCGTAATTATCTAGTGAATTTAATATAGGTTCTATATGTAAATTGCCTGAAGGCTCAAGTGCTGAGATTAAAAGTTTCATTTTAATGTCCCCTTTTTAAAGAAGTAAATTCTTTAAAAATTCCTCGCGACTTAAGCACGAAGCAGACTTCTGCATATTTCATAAACTATCCTAAAATTAATATAATCCTAATAGTTTACTAAAAAATCCTTTATCTTTTTCTTTTTTCACTTTTCTTTCATCTACAAAATCTGGATCTGGTTTTAAAAGTTCTTTATTGAAAGGTTTTACATCTTTTTTTTCATGCTTTTTAAATCTATGTACTTGTGGTGAGCGTCTGTTTATTGGTGCTTGCATCATACACATAGCGTCCTCCTTCCTATCCTCTTTATTACAATTATACTACTCTTATGTGTAGTTATTGTTGTACATAATAATTACAATCCAAACAACTTACTAAAAAATCCTTTCTCTTCGGGTTTTTCTTTTTTTCTTTCATCAACAAAAGTAGGGTCTGGTTCTAGAAGTTTTTTATTGAAATGTACAGATTTTTTTTTATCATGTTTTTTGTACCTGTGAACAGTAGGCCAATGTACATTTACTGGTGGTTGCATCATAGGCATAACATCCTCCTTATACTTATATATCGTCTTATTTGCCTAACATGTAATATTATACACTTATTTGGTGTAGTTATTGTTTAAAAATTTTATTCATCTCTAACCAAATAAATTGTATTATCTATGTTAATAAAAACACTATCAAAATGATTAGCAAGAAAGAGAAAAATGAAAAGAATATTAGTAACAAATGATGATGGATTTGACTCTGAAGGTCTAAAAGCTTTAGTTGAGGCACTTAAACCTCTTGGTCATGTAACCGTAGTTGCTCCAACAACAGAAAAATCAGCTTGCGGACACTCATTAACACTTACACGTCCTTTGAGATTTGTAGAAATTGAAGATGACTTTTTTAAACTAGATGATGGAACTCCTAGTGATTGTATTTATCTCTCCTTGTATGCACTATTTAAAGAAGATAGACTACCAGATCTAGTAGTTAGTGGCATTAATAAAGGTTCAAATATGGGTGAAGATATCACTTATAGTGGAACAGCAAGTGCCGCAATGGAAGCAGTTTTACAAGGTATTCCTGCAATTGCATTTTCTCAAGTATATAGTAACGGACCAGCATCAATACAAGATCATGGATATGGCTTGGCAAAAAAATATGCATACGACATAGCAAAAAAAGTTCTAGATGGTGGATTCCCACTCAAAGATAGAAAATTTTTAAATGTTAATATACCTCCTATTAAAGAGAGTCAATGTAAGGGAATAAAAATAACTCACGCAGGATATAAAGAGTATGGAAATGATGCTCATTTACATAGAAATCCTAGAGGAGAAGAGTATTATTGGATTGGAACTCACATACTTGAGTGGCAACCTAGCCTTAATAAAACTTGTGATTTGAGTGCTATTGAAGACAACTATGTTTCGATATCTCCAATAAAACTAGATATGAGCGCTCATGAAGATATAGAAAAACTTCAAGGATGGATAAATGACTGATAGATTTTCTAGAACAAGATTGCTTTTTGAAAATGATTTTAAAATTTTGCAATCTAAAAAAGTACTCCTTTTAGGAGTTGGTGGTGTTGGAAGTTTTTGTTTAGATTCTCTTTACAGAACAGGTGTTGGCTCAATTACTGTGGTTGATTTTGATACTTTTGAAGTTACTAATCAAAATAGACAAATAGGAAGTGATGCTGTAGGTATGGTTAAAGTAGACAGAATGAAAGAACTTTATCCTGGTATTGATGCACATGATTTGAAAATAACTCCTTCTTGGGTAGAAGATTTTGATTTTGAGCCATATGATTTGGTTATAGACGCTATTGATGATATGCCAGCAAAAGTAGCAGTTGCTAAAAAAGTATCTCATAAACTAATAAGCTCTATGGGTGGAGCTAAAAAACTTGACCCTACTAAAATAGAAGTTACCCATATATGGAAGACTTATGGCGATGCATTTGCTAGAAAATTTAGAAATGAGCTTAAAAAAATAGGTTTTAAAAAGAAGTTTGATGTTGTTTTTTCAGCAGAAGAAGCAAACTGTAAAGGACTGGGCAGTTTTGTTGGAGTGACGGGGAGTTTTGGCTTAACACTATCTGCTTTAGCAATCAAAAAACTCTTAAAATAAAAAGCTTATTTAATATATAGGCTTTTTATCTACTCAACTGTTATATTCTTAACATCATATAGAGGTAACTTAACTGTTTTGTCTAACTCTTTTCTATATATATAAATATTCTTTCTTCCTTCGTACAAAGTAGCTCCATTAAAAGTTGTAGAGCCTAACTTATATCGTTGATTCTCTTTTAAAAAAACTGCCTCTCCTAAGCTTTTGCCTATCGGTTCATAAAGGGTAGTTATAAAAAGTAAAATAGTTGCTATATATATTTTCATAAATATTTTTGCAAAAGCACTATACATCAACATATAGCCAATTACAAACATAAGAGGAATTAAAATATAAAAGTTTTGGTTATCAAAAAAAAGCACATTAAAATACACATCTATATTATACAAATCAAAATAGTTTAGTTTCAATCCTATAAAATAAAGAAAGTCCAAAATACTAATAAATATAAAACCCATAAACAATGAACCAATAATTCTATTTATCATCTCAACCTCCTCGCTTTTTTACTGTTTATCTTTATCATACTAGATGGATAACTCTCAAAAAAACCTCGGCTATCCTCTACTATTATATCAGCTTTTTGCTTTGCAAATTTAACTTCAAAACTTTTTGAGGTTAAATTCGCAGATGAAGAGTATGCCCACTTAAGTTTTTTTAGAAAATTCAAATGCATTTTATCTTTAACAACCCTCAAAGCCTCTCCATTGGGATATATAAAAGTAGTTTGTTTTAAGCGCCTGACCCTATTTTTAAACTTTTTAGGAACTCTTGTAAACTCATTAAGCGTTTTAAATGAGTCTACACATCTTATAAAAGGTTGTTTTTTACTTCGTTGTTTTGAATTAGCTAATTTTTCACTGTTTTGAGATAAAAAACCCGCAGTTGTTTCTGTTTGAACGAGAAAAACTAACTGCGAGTTCATGAGTTTTATTTTAAATAATCTTGAAGTGCTTTAGGTTCTAATGCACTTCCATCTTCTATATGCTCAATTGATTCTGCTGCAGCACGAGCGGCTGCAATAGTAGTGAAATACGGAATCGTAAATCTTAAAACAGATTGACGAATCTTTTTTGCATCGTCTTTACTTGATTTTGCATCACTAGTATTTATCACCAAATCAACATCACCATTTTTTAATTTATCTTCGATATTTGGTCTACCTTCACTTATCTTATGAACAAACTCTGATTTTACTCCAGCCATTACTAAGGCGTTGTGAGTTCCATCTGTTGCTAATATTTTAAAACCTAGTTTAGTAAAACCAGCCCCTATATCTTTTGCATATGCTTTATCTTCATCTGTCAAGGATATAAATACTGTTCCTCCTCCAGGTATCATATTACTAGAAGCAATTTGTGATTTTGCAAAAGATGTTGCAAATGAATCACTTATACCCATAACTTCACCAGTACTTTTCATCTCAGGTCCAAGTATCAAATCTGCACCTGCAAGTTTACTAAATGGGAAAACTGCTTCTTTTATAGATATATGCCCTTTTAGTTTTGGCTTTAATATATTACCAACTTCTTCAACTACATTGTATTGGTCATAGAAACTCAATGCCTCTCTTAAATCACCTTGATACATAACCCTTGTAGCAACTTTGGCTAAAGGAATTCCTGTTGCTTTAGAAACAAATGGTACAGTTCTACTAGCTCTAGGATTAACTTCAATCATATATACATCATCTTTATAAATAGCGTATTGAATATTCATA
Organism: uncultured Sulfurospirillum sp.; assembly: GCA_965306065.1. Lineage (GTDB taxonomy): Bacteria > Campylobacterota > Campylobacteria > Campylobacterales > Sulfurospirillaceae > Sulfurospirillum_A. Next base: position 18,289 of record CBDLTN010000034.1, read on the forward strand.
AGTCCAACAACACCAAGATTCAGTGCTATTTTTCTAGTCTGTTCTTCTACTTTTTTAGTCAATCTCTCACTAAGACTTACTGCAGGAAGAGAACAAGCACTATCACCACTATGGATTCCAGCTTCTTCAATATGTTGCATGATTCCACCAATGTAAACATCTTTGCCATCACAAACTGCATCTACATCAAGTTCAATCGCACGATCAAGGAATTGGTCAAGTAGTACTGGTGAGTTATTTGAAACATTAA
>CBDLTN010000035.1:0-18323 GCA_965306065.1 uncultured Sulfurospirillum sp.
CTATTAGTATGTTTGATAAAGTAAGAGATAATGCAAAAGAAACAATAGAGAAATTAAAAAAATCCGGCGTAAAAGAGATAGTGATGTTAACAGGAGATGTTAAATCAAAGGCAGATGTTTTAGCGAAAGAGATTGGAGTTGATAGAGTTTATGCTCAGATGTTACCAACTCAAAAAGCTGGTATTATAAAACAATTAAAGAAAGAAGGTAAGAAAGTTGTTTTTGTCGGAGATGGTATAAATGATGCTCCTGCTCTTATGAGTGCTGATGTAGGAATTAGCATGAAAAGAGGTGCAGACATAGCAAAAGCAACAGCAGACATAGGTTTACTTAAGGATGATATAGAAGCAGTTAGTGATGCTAAAGAGCTAGCTAATAAAACAATGAGCTTAATAAATATAAACTTTAATACAACAGTAGGGGTAAATAGTATGATACTATTGGGTGCTACTGCAGGTTTATTAAGCCCCATAAATACGGCAATATTGCATAATGGTACGACTATAGGACTTCTTTTAAATTCTTTAAAAGGAATTAATTTGAGGTATAAAAAAGGAAAAATTTAGCAACGGTTAGTTATGATACTGATATTAAATATCAGAAAGGAGCTATATGGCAATTTTTTTCCCTTTAGCTAGTGGAATTGCAGCGGCATTTACAATAGCTTTAACATATGAAACGAGTAAAAATGCAAAAAGAAAATACGATAGAAAAAAAAGAAAAAATTCTAAATCTTGATTTAGATACTAAAAAAGAGATTGCTAAAATAGGCATGACTGCTTCACTTGGAGTAGTAACAGCAACTTCATTTTATATGAAGAATGATTTTATGAAAAATCTTCATATTGGCTCTGGTGTGGCGCTTATTGGATTTTCTTTTTGGCATCATATGCTTTATCAACCAGATAAAAAAGAAAAAGTTGTAAAAACAGTAAAAAAAGTTGATAAAAAAGACTCGTCAATAAGTATAAAAAAGATTTATACCGAATTAAATGTAACAGGTAAATTAACAAGTGATGATATAAAAAGTTTTGAAGAAAAATTAGAAGCACTTGTACTAGAACATAAGGTATCATCCATAGATACGTTAGTAGATATACGTGAAATGAAAGGTGTTAGTCTTTTAGCGATGTGGGAGGATTTGGTTTTTTATCTTAAAAATATTAAACTCATTGATAAAGTTGCAGTTGTTGGAACAAAAAAATCAACTAACCTTTCATCAAAAATAGCAAATAAGTTAACTCCAAATAATATGAATTATTTTGATAATTACGAAGATGCAAAAAACTGGACTCATTAATATACATTAACAAATCATTACAGGAGTGTTAAAGTTAATACTTTATACTTTTCTTATCAAAAGGGTTTAACCCAATAAAGGAAAAGTCATGAAAAATAGAATTATAACTGCACTAGCAGTAGTAGGAGTTTTAACAACAGGAGCTTATGCTTATGGAGGATTTGGTAATTGTGATGGTTCAGGACCTGGTATGAGAAATCAACAAGGTATGCAACCACAGGCTCAAAACAGAGGCTGGGGTGGAAATAAAATGAATAAAAAAAGAAATGGTATGATGATGGGTAATCGTGGCGGAATGCAAATGTTTTCACAATTAAATCTAACAAACGACCAACAATTCCAATTATCAATTTTAAGAGATGAGATGAGATTAGAGATGAGAAAAATAAGAGGTGCAAAAGGTCAAGGAAGAATGATGCAGTTTGTAAGTGATAATGGATTTGATAATGAATCTTTTGTTAAAGCATCAGATGAACGTCATACAAAGATGTTAAAAATCAAATCAGATCATATGGAAAAAGTGTTTAAAATTTTAACAAAAGAGCAAGTAGCTCAGATAAAGAAAAATTTAAATAATTAAAAAATTTGGGGTTTACATGTAAACCCCAATAACCTCTTTTATGATATAATATCATCAAAATAAATAAAGGTTTTTAGATGATAAACGTACTTATGATAGAGGATGATACAGAGTTCGCTGAGATTCTAAGCGAATACCTAGCACAATACAATATTAAAATAACAAATTATGAAGATCCTTATCTAGGGCTTAGTGCAGGAATTAAAAAATATGACTTACTTATATTAGATTTGACACTTCCGGGTATGGATGGACTTGAAGTATGTAAAGAGGTAGTTGACAAGTATGATATACCAGTAATAATATCAAGTGCAAGAAGTGATGTAAGCGACAAAGTAATAGGTCTTCAAATTGGTGCTGATGATTATTTACCAAAACCATACGATCCAAAAGAGATGTACGCAAGAATTCAAAGTCTAATTAGAAGATATAAAAAGGTAAAAGCACCTGAAGTTGGTAAGGTCGATAGCGACTTTACACTTGATGAAAAAAGACATCAAATATTTTTAAAGAATGAACCTATTAACTTAACTCCAGCAGAATTTGAAATCTTAGAGTATATGTTGAAACAACATGGTTTTTCTATATCTCGTGAACAGCTAGTATATAATTGTAAATCTTTAAAAGATAAAGGTTCAAAGAGTTTGGATGTTATCATCGGACGACTCCGTGCAAAAATAGGAGATAGTTCAAAAGAACCCAAATATATTCAATCTGTAAGAGGAATAGGTTACAAGTTAATAGGATGACAAAAAATTCTCTTAGTAATAAAGTAACTTTAGTCTTCAGTTTTTCTATTTTACTTTTATGTATGTTTTTTGTACTGCTTTTTAAGTATCAAGGAGAGAAGGACCTTGAAGCGATGAAAGAGAGACAACTGCAGTCTATTAACTACATATTTGTTTTGTATAGAAATAACTTATCACCTCATGGGATTAATGAATACTTTAGTAATTTTGGACTTAAAAAAGTAAAAAACCAGAACTTAAGAACTTCAGTACTTGAAAAAGGTGTTGTTGTATTTCAAAAAAATGCTGATTTAGGTAGTTTTTCATCTATACGTTACAATGATAGATATTACCTATATATAGATAATATGATATCAAATGTACTTTTAGAGTCAAAATATAAAAAAAGAGCAAATGATTTTCTTTGGATAGGTTTTGTTATTGCTTTTATTATTTTAATATCCATGTATATTTCTATTTTAAGAAGTATAGCACCACTAAAAGAGTTAAGTGCCCAGATAAGAAAGTTTGCCTCAGGTGATATGGAGATAGATTGTAAAAGTGATAAAGAGGATGAAATAGCAGAGGTTGCCAACGAGTTTGATAGAGCAACTTCAAAATTAAGAGATTTAATACAATCAAGACAACTTTTTTTGAGAACTATTATGCATGAGTTAAAGACACCTATAGGAAAAGGTAGAATAGTTTCTGAAATGATACATGATGAGAAATCAAAGAAGAGGCTTATAAGTATCTTTGAGAGGCTTGATTTGTTAATTAATGAGTTTTCTAAGATTGAACAGATAGTATCAAAAAACTATTCACTCCAACTTCAAAAATATAATTTAGTTGATGTTGTTGACAGTGCAGTTGATATGTTAATGTTAGATGACGATAAAAAATCTTTACATGTAAAGGTCGACATAGATCCAGATGTTGTTATAAAAGCTGATTTTGAGTCTTTTACACTTGCTATAAAAAATCTTATGGACAATGCAATTAAATATGCAGATGATAGAATAGTTCACGTTAGTATATTAGATAATATACTCTATATTGAAAATAAAGCTAAAAAGTTTCCAATGGATATAGAAGAGTACTATAAACCTTTTGTTTCAGGTTCACGTGAAATCAGAAAAGGGCTAGGATTAGGGTTGTATATAGTGAAAAATATAATAAAGCTAAATGATTTTGAACTTAATTATGAGTATACTGATGGAATGCATAGGTTTTCAGTGGATATATCACAATGAAATTAGAAAAATTTGATAATCTAGTTGAGGCTTTAAGTTCGCTTCCAAGTGTTGGAAAAAAATCTGCTCAAAGATTTGCATATCATCTTATATTAAATGATACATTTAATGCTATGAAAATTTCAAATGCAATAGAGAGTGCAGTACGCTCAATAAGAAGCTGTGAAAGGTGTGGAGGGCTAAGTGAACATGAGATATGTGATATTTGCTTAGATGAGCATAGAGATAGCTCTAAACTCTGTATTACTGAGAGTGCAAAAGATATTTTAGTTTTAGAAGAGAATAATTTATATGACGGAGTGTATTTTGTCTTAGATAGTTTAGAAGAAGAGACAATCTCTAAATTAAAAGAGGTGATTAACAATGGTATTAAAGAGGTAATATTTGCTTTAACGCCATCTCTTTCAAATGATGCAGTTATAATTTTTGTAGAAGATAAGCTAAAAGAGTTTGATTTAGAATTTACTAAAATAGCTCAAGGTGTCCCAACTGGAGTACACCTTGAAAATGTTGATATGTTATCTTTATCTAAAGCTCTTAATTTACGTACTAAAGTTTAGTATTAGTTTATATAGAATACTTCTGTCTTAACTCTTTTTTGTTGATTTTTCCTACGCTGGTTTTATCTATAGCATCTACTAATTTGATTTTTAAAAGCATACTTTCTCTTGACATAATACCTTTTTTGATAAAGTCTTTTATAAAGTTTTCCAACTCTTTTTGGGTAGTTGTAGTATTGTCTTTCAAAACAACTAAACCAAGAGGAACTTCACCCCACTTTTCATGAGTTTGTCCTATAACAGCTACTTCGCTTACATCTGGATGTTGATTTATTATATCTTCAAGTTCCAATGAAGATACCCATTCACCAGAGATTTTGATAATATCTTTAGCTCGGTCTGTTATCTTTATAAAACCATTTTTATCTATATTGGCAATATCTCCAGTATGTAAGTAACCATCTTTCCATAAAAGTTCTGAGTTCTTCTTATCTTTAAAATACCCTTGTGTGAGCCATGGTGTTCTTACTACTATTTCTCCTGAACTTTGTCCATCATGTTCGACTTCATTCATTTCTTCATCTACTATTTTAAGTTCAACCAAGGCAGTAGATTTTCCAGTTTTTACTCTTATCTCAGCTTGGTCTTCATAGTTAAGTTCTAGCATTTCAGGTGTTAGGTGAGCTAGTGAAAGAATAGGGCAAGTTTCACTCATACCATAACCTGTAAATATATCAATTCCTTTTTTAAGTGCATTTACACACATTGCTTTTGGAAGAGCAGCCCCACCAATTATAACCTTCCAGTTTGATAAGTCTATCTCATCAATTTTACTAGAGTTTAATAGCATATGCAATATAGTAGGGACGCAATGAGAAAAAGTAACTTTTTCATCATCAATTAGAGTTAAAAGAACATCAGGTATATATTTACCTGGATATACCTGTTTTACTCCAAGCATAGTTGCAATATAAGGTAATCCCCAAGCATGTACATGAAACATAGGAGTTATAGGCATATAAACATCGCTTTGTGAAAATCTACCTTGATTTTCAACTGTACTAATAGAGCTTATAGTTCCAAGTGTATGAAGAACAAGTTGGCGATGAGAAAAGTATACGCCTTTAGGCATACCTGTTGTTCCTGTTGTATAAAAAGTAGTTGCTATAGTGTTTTCATCAAAATCAGGAAAGTCAAATTTATCACTGTTTTCTTTTAACATTGTTTCATATTCACAAGTTTCATCTTCTTGAAGTATGATATAGTCTTTTACTGTATCTATTCTTCCTTTTATTTGATTTAAAATAGGTAGAAAATCATTATGAATTAAAAGTACATCATCTTCTGCATGGTCGATTGTATATAAAATTTGCTCTGGTGAAAGTCTAACATTTATGGTGTGTAAAATTGCCCCTATCATAGGTACTGCAAAATAGCACTCTAAATATCTGTTTGAATCATAATCCATAACAGCTACTGTATCACCTTTTTTTACTCCCATTTTTACTAAAGCATTTGCAAGTTTTCTTACTCTTTTGTTAAATTCTTCATAAGTAAATCTTTTTTCGCCTTTATAAATAATTTCCTGTTTTGGATTGTTAGCAATAGGAGTTAATAGTAAGTTTTTGATTAATAGTTGGTAGTCATGTGGCACGAAAAGCCCCTTTCATATATTTTGTTATTTGTTTATCGTTTAGGGTATTATCAAAGAATAAATTAAAAGCAAGTACTCCTTGATAAAGAAGCATATCTGCTCCATCTTTACATGTAAGGTTATTTGATAAAGCCAATTTTAAAAATGGAGTTTCTTTGTTATATATCACATCAAATGCATATTTAGATTTTTTCATAAGTTCAGTAAGAATTATTTTATTAAGTGGGAGTGAGTTATCACTAAGACCAGCTGAAGTTGTATTTATTATTAGCTCATAAGAGTCTAGTTTAAAGTCTTCCCAGCTATATGATTTAATGTTGTTTTTTTTAAAATACTCTAATCTATTTTTAGAGCGGTTTAATACAGTAACATCAATATTTTTTTCTTTTAGAATTGTTGCAATGGCTTTAGAAGTTCCACCAGCACCTAGTATTAGTGCGGTATTAATATTTCCAAATGATTCTATCGCTTTGTAAAAACCAGGAGCATCTGTATTGTAGCCATAGATTTTGTTCTGTTTTTTTACTAGGGTATTTACAGCACCTGTCTTTTGTGCAAATTCATCGAGTTTATCACATAGTTCATAAGCGAACTCTTTATGTGGAACAGTTACATTTGCACCATCAAGTTTAAGAGAATGGAATTTATTAATTAGTTCAGAACCATCTTTAAGAGGAGTTCTTATGTAGCAACCATTTAAATGTAAACCTTCAAGGGCTAAGTTATGCATTTTAGGTGATATGGAGTGGGAAACTGGATTCCCAAAAATTGAGAACAGTTTCACGTTATTCCTTCAAATCATTTAACGAGCTGGTCATCGCTCCAAGTTTATTTGTTACTTCTAGGTACTCAAGTTCAGGTTTACTATCGGCTACTACACCTGCTCCTGCTTGAAAGATAATCTTTTCATCATCAAGGTAAGCAGTTCTTATCATAATTGCACTATCCATATTGCCATCAAATCCAAAGTAGCCAACAGCACCACTATAAAAGCTTCTTTTGATTCCTTCAAAATCACTTATAAGCTCCATAGCTCTTATTTTTGGAGTTCCTGTCATGGTTCCTGCTGTAAAAGTTGCTGCAAAAAGATCAAACATATCATGTTTTTTATCTAGTTTCCCTCCAACATCACTTACCATGTGCATTACATGAGAATATCGCTCAACTCTCATCATATCACTTACATGCACAGTTCCTGGTTCTGCTACTTTTCCTACATCATTACGTCCAAGGTCAATCAACATAAGATGTTCAGCTCTCTCTTTTTCATCACTTAAAAGCTCTTCTTCATAGGCTTTATCTTTTTCATATGTTGAGCCACGTTTTCTTGTTCCGGCAATTGGTCTAAGTGTAATATGTTCATTTTTAAGTCCTACCATAACTTCAGGTGAACTTCCTACAATTGCAAATTTGTCTAAATCAAGTAAAAACATGTAAGGAGATGGGTTTTTATTTCTAAGAATTCTATAGAAACTTAATTTGTCTATATTTGCAAATTGAGTAAAACGGTTTGACATAAGTATTTGAAAAACATCGCCACTTCGTATCATCTCTTTTGATTGATTTACCATATCAAAAAATTTCTCTTTACTAAATGCAAAAGAGCCTTTTGAACTATCAATAGCAGTTTTTATAATTTCTAAGTAGTTATGTGGTTCTTTTAGTATGGATTCAATCTCATCTGACTTTGGTGCAAACTCTTCTACAAAAGTATGTAGTGTAAGAGTATTAGATTTGTGAGAGAACGTACAGACTAGTTTAGGTCTCATCAAATCCATATCAGGAATGTCAATCTCATCTTTGAGAGTATCCATATGAGATTTTAGACGAGGCTCAAATGTTTTTACAGCATCGTATCCAATATAGCCTATAAAACCATCAACAAAACCAAGACTGTTTTCTTGACCATAGTTTTTGTATTTTATATTATCTATATTTGCATATCTTTGTTTTAAATAATTAAAAGGATTGTCCCCAAGAGAGTGTTTGATTCCATCTTCATCTACATGTAAAGCTTCATTGTCTTTATGAATAATCCTCTCACGAGCACCAATGAAGAGAAAACTAAAATTTCCCTCTTCTGAATTAATAGCACTTTCAAAAAGAAAAGTTAGTTCATCCCCAAAATAGCTCTTCAGTTTAGAGAAGATTGTAATTGGGGTTAGTTGATCAAATAGTATTTTTTTCTTATATAACATTTACTACTTTACTCGATATATAAAAGCATCTTTATTGATATTTGTTTTTATATCACTTAGTTTCGCTTTTGCATTAGTAGTAGTATTAAATGGTCCAATTAGAATTTTTGTAACTTTTGTGCCTTTAACATCTATTGGAAGAAGTCTATACTCATAACTTTTCGATGCCAGTTTTGCTAAAAACTTTTTATCAGGAGTAGCTCTTGAAGTTGCACCAACTTGGATATATACACCAGTAGTCGCAAGAGAACTAGATATATTAGATGGGGCTTTAACTTGTGAAGGCTTAACCGCTGGTTTCGTTATTTTAGGAGAAGTTATTTGCTTTGGCTTTTCCTGAACTTTTACTGTTTCGATAACTTTTTTTGTCTCTTCTACTTGCGGGATTAAGTTTTCTTGTTTTTCAATCTCTTTTGCTTTAAGGCTTTTTACCATTTCTTCGAAACTTTCTTTTTTGTCTTCTTCTTCAACTATAGGGACTTGTTTAAAAAGATCATCTTCTTTTTTAGTTTCTACTACTTTTTGAGTTGGATTTGGAGGTAAGATAAGTTTTGTAGTATTGTTTTGCTCAACTGGTTTATTCACAACCCTCATTACAACTAAAACAACTAAAAATACAACTATTAAAAGTGCTACAATAATAAGTATACGTTTAGCTTTCATAGATTTGTTGTCATCTTTTTCTAAAACAATATCGCTAAGTTCATTTTTATCTTCCATTCCTATCTCCTTATATATTTATCTATAATTTCTTGTAAGCATTATTCATACCACTACATATGCTTCGACCAAGAAGCTCCTCTTTCTTTATTGTACAGCTTATATGGAAGCGTAAGTATATTAAATTCTTTTGGTATATCTGGATCTGGAAACATTTTCCACTCTCTTGGCAATCTTTGAGCAAGTTTTGCTGAAATCATCTTACCTATTTGATACGCTTCTTGCAAAGTCGTATGTCCTTTATGGATATAAATATGCAAGTGACCAGGAGTTTTAGTCTCATAAGCCGTAAAATTGATAAAACCTTCTTCTCTTAAAAGTAGTTGTGCTCTATGCCAAAATCTTTCAGTATTTCTTCCATTATAGTCAATAACAATATTTTCAACTTTATTTCTTGAGTTGATTAAAGAGTGAGCGACTGTAATTTCACCTTTTAAGTGTTGATTTACAATTGAATTTGTTAGTGTTTTATTGATTTTTTCATATTTGTCGAAGAAGAGACGACCATTATGGCTTCTCTTCTCTACAATTGAATTTCGTTTTATCCAATAATGATCTGTCAACATTTTTATAAGCGAAGTATCAATATTGTTCATCAATACTCCTTAGTACGTTGCTCTGTCATAAATCACAAAATTACTTGCTAATTCTTTCATCTCTTCTTTTATTTTTAGATGTAGTTCAGTGTCGTTTATATTGTCAAGCACGTCTGCTATTTTTCCTGCTATGATTTCAAACTCTTTTGTTTTCATACCACGAGCTGTTAATGCTGGACTTCCTATACGAATACCACTAGTAACAAATGGACTTCTGTTTTCTCCTGGAACTGTGTTTTTATTTATTGTAATTCCTGCATTTCCAAGAGCAGCGTCAGCATCTTTTCCACTAAAATCACGTCCTAAGAAACTAACAAGTACAAGATGATTATCAGTACCATCACTAACTATATCATATCCTCTTTTTATAAGAACATCACTTAAGACTTTTGCATTGGCCTTTACATCTTTTGCATACTCTTTCCATTGAGGTTTTAGGTTTTCTGCAAAACCAACAGCTTTAGCAGCAATTACATGAACTAGTGGACCACCTTGGATACCTGGGAAGATTGCACTATTTACTTTTTTAGCTATATCTTCATCATTTGTCATGATAAGTCCACCACGAGGGCCTCTAAGAGTTTTATGCGTTGTTGTTGAAACAATATCACAATGAGGGAATGGACTAGGGTGTTCGCCAGCAGCTACAAGTCCGGCAATATGAGCAATGTCAGCAAAAAGATAGGCACCAACTTCATCAGCAATCTCTCTAAACTTAGCAAAATCAATCTCTCTAGGATATGCACTAGCACCACAAATAATCATCTTTGGTTTTACTATATGAGCTATCTCTCTAACTTTATCATAGTTGATATTTCCATCCATCTCAACACCGTAAAAGAAACTAGAGTATGTTTTACCAGAACTACTTACTTTTGAACCATGTGTAAGGTGTCCACCATGGCTTAAGTCCATACCAAGTATCTTATCAAATGGTTTAAGAAGTGCTTGATAAACACCTTGATTAGCTTGACTTCCCGAATTAGGCTGAACATTTGCAAATTTACATCCAAAAAGTTCACAAGCTCTATCAATCGCTAATTGCTCTACTTTATCAGCAAATTCACATCCACCATAATATCTTTTATATGGGTAACCTTCGGCATATTTATTTGTAAAAACACTACCCATTGCTTCCATTACAGCAGGATAAGTAAAGTTTTCACTTGCTATCATTTCTAGGTGGTCAGTTTGTCTTTCTAGTTCATTTTCTATTAGTCCATATACTTCTGCATCAACACTTTTTAGTATACTCATTATTCTTCATCCTTATTATTATTTTCATTTATTGGTTTCATCGCTGGAAATAAGATTACATCTCTAATTGATTGCTCATTAGTTAAAAGCATAGTTAGTCTATCTATACCAAGACCCTGTCCTGCTGTTGGTGGTAAGCCATAACCTAATGCCCTTACATAATCTTCATCCATTTCATGTGCTTCATCATCACCTGCATCTTTAGCATCTAGTTGGCTTTTAAATCTATTATACTGATCAATAGGGTCATTAAGCTCATTAAAACCATTAGCAATTTCACGACCGGCCATAAATAGCTCAAACCTCTCTGCTATGTCAGGATTATCATCTTTTCTTCTTGCCAAAGGACTGATATCTATTGGGTAATCGATTATAAATGTAGGGTTTATAAGCTTATCTTCTACGTATAAGTCAAATAGTTCTTCGTAAAGCTTACCTAGGCTAAGTTTCGCATTTGCTTCTTCACCTTTACTTTTTAGGTAATTTAGAATTCCTTCTTTAGTCTCCACTACTTCTGCAGGAACACCACCTATCTCAATAAGTGAATCTTTATAAGAGATCTTTTTAAATTTTTCTGAAAAATCTATTTCAATCTCCCCATAAGGAATTTTTGCAGGTAGTTTTAGTTGTTTTAAAAGTACACCAAACATATCTTCTGTTAGTTCCATTAAGTCATGGTAAGTGTGATATGCCCAGTAAAACTCTATCATAGTGAACTCAGGGTTATGAGTTAAGTCCATACCTTCATTTCTAAAGTTTCTATTGATTTCAAATACAGCTTCAAACCCACCAACAACAAGTCTTTTTAGATAAAGCTCAGGAGCAATTCTAAGGAATCTGTCAATTCCTAAAGCATTATGGTGAGTAACAAAAGGTTTTGCATTAGCTCCACCTGCTATTGGATGCATCATAGGAGTTTCAACTTCTAAGAAGCTTCTCTCTTCAAAGAAGTGTCTGATTGTACTTACAATTTTACTCCTGATTTTAAAAGTTTCTTTAACTTTAGGGTTCATTATCATATCAAGATAACGTTTTCTGTAACGAAGTTCCTTATCTGTTAGACCATGAAATTTTTCAGGTAACGGTGTTATAGATTTTGTAGCAACCTCTAAAGTTTTTACATGTAAAGATAACTCTCCAGTTTTTGTTATAAATGGAAATCCTGTTACACTTATAATATCACCAACTTCAATAAGTTTTTTAACTTCTTTAAACCAGTCTTGCCCTATACTCTCTCTACTAAAATAAATTTGAAGAATTCCTCTTTCATCTTCAATTTTAGCAAAAGCGGCTTTACCCATATGTCTTAGAAATTTTATTCTTCCAACAACTGTATTTTGCTTGTTTTCATCACGTTTTGTTTCAGAGTCTTTTACGTACTCATAACATCTTTTAAACTCTTCTGTAGTAGAGTCTTTTTTAATATTGTGAGTATAAGGATTTTTTCCCAACTCTTTTAGTTTTTCTGCTTTTTCTATTCTTTGTTGTTCATATTGATTATCAAATATCAAAATATTCCTTTTTTTCCACTTGGATTTGAATTTAATTAAAACCCAGCTTTTATCATTTTAAGTTTAGGCTTTCACCTAAAACTTTTTTTTGTTACATTAATTATTTTTTTTGGCATTTTTTGCATATGCCATAGAGTTGCATCAAGTGTCCTGTTAGTTTAAAACCATATTTACTTGCTATCTCTTCTTGCTTTTTTTCTATTCCATTGTCTTCAAACTCGATGATTTTATCACACATTTTACATATCATATGGTCATGGTGAGGTTTGTTACCAAGTTCAAACTTTTTTCCAGATGAACCAAAAGAGAGTGAAGTAACCATGTCCGAATCTTCTAAAAGATTTAGTGTTCTGTAAACTGTTGCAATACCAACATTTAATTCTGGGTAAGTTTCTTTTATCAGCATGTATAAACTCTCAGGAGAGAAATGTTCATCATTGTTATACATTGTTTTTAGTACAACTTCTCTTTGTTTTGTGAATTTAAGGTTGTTATGTTTAAGAATGTCTTTAAATCTTACTAGCAGTGAGTCGTATTGCATGTTTTCTATATCTGCCATATTATTCTCCTAAAGTCTTTTTTAAGTCATTTGTGATTTTATCACTATCCATTTTTACTATGTATGCACCAGTTTCTATAAATATAGGATACATAAAACTTTTACTCATATATTCATCAGCTTTTGTTCTAATAAACTCTATATTTGACAAAGTTACTGCTAGAATAGAAAAAACTAAAAATATTTTAGCACTACCTACAATAAAACCAGCAAGTTTATCTATAGCTCCTAAACCACTCATCTTGATAAGACTCTCCAAAAGGTGTCCAACAAATAAGCTAAGAATCCAAAAAATTATCAGAACACAAATAAACCCAACCAGATATAAAGTTGCATTACTTTCTAGTGCATAAAGATTTTTGTTAATAATTTGACCCATTTGTTCAGCAAATCTTGAAGCTACAAAAATACCTCCAACAATACCTATAAGACCAAAAACCTCTTTTATAAAACCGTTTATTACACCTTTAATTCCAAGTATAAAGATTAATGAAAGTGAAATAATATCAAAAATAGATATATTTTCCATATTAATTACTCACTCTAAAGCAGTTTTTACCATCTTTTTTAGCTTTATAAAGAGCACTATCTGCTTTTTCAATAAGTGTTTCAGGTGTATCACCTTTTTGGTAACATGCAATTCCCGCACTAATTGTTAAGTGTATATTGTGACCCTTATAGAGAAGTTTACTTTCACTTGTTTCTGTTATGATTCTATCTATACTTTTTTTTGCTTCTTCTAAGGTGGTTCTGTTTAGAATAATAATAAATTCTTCGCCTCCATATCTATAGACTTTTATTCCCTTTCTAAGAGAACTTTGAATAAGTTTTGTTAAGAATATAAGGGTTTTATCTCCTGCAATGTGACCATATGCATCATTTATGCTTTTAAAGTCATCAGCATCAATCATTATAAGAAACATTTCAACATCTTTACCTTCTATAGCACCTAAGATATCTGCAATATCTTTTGTAAAAACTCTTCTATTATAAGCTTTTGTTAGAGGGTCTATATGTGATTCACGCTCTAATCTTTCTATTTCAAGTTTTAGTTTAGTAATAGTTTCATCTGCATTTTTAAGTTCACTTAGAATTTGCCCTTGAAAAGAGTCAAATGTATCTATTATCTTTTGTGTATGGATTCTTTCGTAGTCATTTCTTATTTCACCTATATCAATAATGTTTTTATCTGAGATTTTTTTAAGATTAATATTTGATTTTTCAAATTCTTTTAAACTGGTTTTTGCAAGTTCAAAAGAGATATGATTGATTGAATCTTCTGACTCATTTGTTGAAAAAAGATATGAGTATTTTTTTGATAAGTCTATTAGTGTCGGATCATTGGTATGTGCCAACTCATCCATAAAAGTATCATAATAATACTTTGGATAAGGTGGTATACTAAGTTCTTTTAACTTAGAAAATGAGCTTTCTCCAATGTCAGTTATTTGATCTACTATATTAGTATTTTTAGTCATAATCAGGTTACACCTTAAAAATTAGATATTATATGCGTATGTATAATATCTAATTTAAGCTGTAATTATGATTATATACCAATTGAGTTAATTAACTCTTGTGGTTGTGTTGAAAATCTTATAGCATCATCTTTAGTAATATTACTGGCTTTTAGAAATTTTATCATAGATTGAGTTTGCGTGCTCATTCCTGTTTTTGATTGATTGAGTTGCATTTGAGAATATATTTGATGTAGTTTATTTTCTCTTATTAAATTTGAAATAGCTGAATTATTTATCAATATTTCATGAATAGCAACACGACCTCCACCATTTTTAGGAAGTAAACTTTGTGAAATTACTGAGTGTAAAGATGTCGCTAACATACTTCGTACTTGTACTTGTTCTGGTCCTTCAAAGCTGTCAACTATTCTATTAACTGTTTGTACGGCTGAATTGGTATGAAGTGTACCAAAGACCAAGTGACCAGTTTCAGCTGCAGTAATAGCAGTACTGATAGTTTCTCTATCCCTCATCTCACCTACTAGGATAACATCGGGATCTTCACGCAGTGAAAATTTTAGTGCATTTGCAAAACTTTTTGTATCTTCTCCAACATTTCTATGTGAGAAGAGAGATCTTTGATTATCATGAACAAATTCTACTGGATCTTCAATAGTGATAATATGTTTATGTTCAGTTTTGTTTATTTCATTTAACATTGCTGCAAGAGTTGTTGACTTACCACTTCCAGTAGGACCAGTTACAAGGACAAGTCCTTTTTCTCTTTTTGTTATATCTTTAAAAATACTAGGACAATTTAAGTCGTCTAAAGATGGAATTTGTATAGGTATGATTCTAAAAGCAGCAGCTAATTCACTGTTCATGGTATAGTAATAATTAGCACGAAAACGTCCAATGTCTGGAAACATGACAGCAAAGTCAAGTTCTTTGTTTTCCTCTAAGTCTTTTTTCTGTCTATCGGTTAGAAGTGAATAACACATCTCTTCAATCTCTTTACCATCGAGCTTATCCATATCAAGTGCAACTAATTTACCATCAATTCTGATTTGGGGTTCACTTCTGCTTACTAGGTGAAGGTCAGATGCTTTATAAGCAACTATGTTTTTCAATAACGCTTTTATATTAAGGGCCATAACCTATCCTTTTATTTTATGGAAATTTGAATTTACTCTATTATTTTAGGCACAACAAAAGAACTATTTTCACTTTTTGGGGCATTTTCTAGTATAGTCTTTATAATTTGTGGATTAACATAAGGAACATCTTCTCTTAAAGGTGTTCCACCTTTTACTGTGGTAAAAGTAGCTTCTTCTTTGTCTAAGTTTAATTCATTTAGATTTTCTATAAATTCGACTATTTCTGTAAGTTGATTTATCATACCATCTCTTTTACTGTCATCAATTTCTAAAGAAGACAATTTTTCTAGTTTTTTTAATAATTCATTATCTATTTTCATTTTTGAATTCCTAATCTGTTTTTAGAGTTTGATTATAACAGAAAAAGTCTGTTTTTATCTTTATTGTGATAGAATATTCGCTTTAATTATAAAAGGATTTGTATTGGCACTAAAAGAGAATATAGAAGCAGTTAAAAAAGAGATAGGAACGGAAGAACAGTTTCTTGAAGGTATTATAAAAAGTGAACGTTTTTTTAAGAAATATAAAAAGTATATAATATCTGCTGTCATAGTAGCTATTCTTGCAGGAAGCGCATATGTAACTATGAATGTACTTGAAGAGAATAGATTACAAGCTTCAAATGAAGCATATAATCAGCTCTTAAAAAATCCTGATGATAGTGAAGCTAAAAGTATTTTAAAAAGTAAAAATGAAAGACTTTATAACTTTTATATATTTCAACAAGCACTTGAATCAAATGATGTTGTAGTTTTAAAAGAGTTAGCAAGTTACAAAAAAGACCCTGTTATATCTGATTTGGCAACATATCAACTCTCTGGTATAGAAGGCAAAAGTGACTCAAAAAGTGAACTTTTATCTGGCTTTGTTGCATTACAAGAAGGTTATAATCTTCTAAAAGAAGATAAAGTAAAAGAAGCTAAGTTAAAGTTTGCACAAATTGAGATGAATTCTCCTTTAAAAAACATATCAAATAACTTAGAACACTATCAAGGAATAAAATCTAGAGGAAGCAATTAATGAGATATATAAAATATTTATTGCCAATTTTGGCTTTGTTAATACTGACTGGTTGTGGAACTAAAAGACAAAACTTTGAACCAACATCGCTCTCAGGTGAACTTGATTACGACGGAAGTCTTCCTTCTACTATTGTTGATGTAGTTAGAAATGGAGCTACACTTGAAAATGGACAGATAATAACAAAAGATGGACTACAAAATGTAAAAGTACCAGAAGGGTATACTTTTTTAGGTGCTTCAAATGAAAAATATATAGCAACATCTAAATGCTCAGATTTAATCATAATAGATAATAACAGTAAAGTAGTGTATGAGAAAAAATTTGATTCTGTAGTTGCCTCAGCTTCACTTAAAAATGATATGCTCGCTATTGTTTTAGGTAGTAATAAAGTATTATTAATAGATACAAAAAAAGATACTATTCTTTATGAAAAAAGTGGTGACAAAGTATATGCACATGATTCAAAAATAGCTGCACCTTACTTTTTAACTTCTTTATTGATTTTCCCTACATTAGATGGAAAACTTCTTATTGTTGATTTGAAAAAAAATAAGCTTTTAAGAGATGTTGTTGTTAAGAGTGAAAGATTTTTTTCGAATGTTATTTATTTAGATGTTTTAGGAGATAGATTAGTAGCAGCAACTAAACAGCGTGTAGTATCTATTAATCCAAAATCTATGGCATTTTTAGATGAAGAAGTTAAAGATGTGATTATATTAAAAGACAGAGTACTTGTTTTTACAAAAGATGGTAGAATTATTTTAACTGATTCTGATTTAAAAGTTATTAAGTCAAAGAAATTTAAGTTTGCATCATTTGTAGGAACAATTCACGGTGAATTTGTTTATATAATTGAAAGAGGTGGTTATATGATAGCAACTGATCTGAGTTTAATCTCATCAAATGTATATGAATTACCTGATGAAATTGAGTCATTTGTTTTTACCACAGATGATAAGTTATTTTATAAGGATAATTACTTTAAGCTTAGTAAACCTAGGACAAAATAGAATTGAAGGAACTTGTAGAGTATTTTTCTAAAAAAAGAGTTTTATTTAAATCTCTCCATGAGGTTGATAAAACTCTTTTAAAAACAAGAAAAAAATTATCTATATTTTCTTCAACTGATACAAAAAAGAACTATCATTCTATATTTATAATAACACAAAAGAGTAGATTTTTAGTTAAAAATGCAATAGAATTAGAAAAAATAGAGTATGAACTTCAGCGGTTAGAAAAGCATAACTTCAAATACAAACATTTGATAATAGGTGAAGCAGTTTGTTCAAAAGCAAGTAGTTATTTAAAAGAGAGAGGGTGGCAACTTCGTCATGATTTTATGTGATATTGGAAACTCAAATGTAGATTTTTACCATGATGGAAAAATGTGGTCGCAAAGTCTAAAAGAGTTTAAGGATTATTTACCTAAAGAAAAAGTTTATTTTGTCAGTGTTAATGACAAGGTAACTCAAGAACTTGGTAAAAATTATATTAATATAGAAAGTTGGTTTGACTTTGATACGATTTATCAAGGTATAGGGATAGACAGAGTAGCAGCATGTTATACAATAGATAATGGAATAGTTATTGATGCAGGCAGTGCAATAACAGTAGATGTAATGAGTGGAGGACTTCATATGGGTGGTTATATTATACCCAGTATAAATGCCTTTGAAAAGTGTTATGCTAATATATCTAAAAAGCTAGATAAACGTATAAATCCAAATGTTATATTAGATGCATTACCTCAAAAAACGGAAGATGCGATATCTTATGGAGTTATAAAACCAATGATAATGATGCTAGAGAACACTTGTAGAGATAAAA
>CBDLTN010000036.1:0-17839 GCA_965306065.1 uncultured Sulfurospirillum sp.
TTCATATACTTTTTCTTCACCATCATCATTATATTTGATTTTTGTTGCATCATCATCTTCTAGTTTTTTAAGAGTACTTTTAATACCGCCTATTTTGTTATCTATTTCATTTAAAAAGTTTTCTTGTTCTTTTTTTTCTTTATTTAAATTAGAAATTTCAAAAGTATATTTATCAAGCTTCTTTTTTATTACAATCAGCCTATTCTTTTTGTCATACAGTGCTTGTTTTGCTTTTTTATGTTGAATCATGGTTGAGCGAATCGTGGTTATATTCCAAGCATGCTTACTTTCATCTAGTATAGGTCTTGGTTTGTGTCTAACTCCTTTAGAGTCTATCTTCTCATTTACACTTAAATAACTTAAAAACTCAATCGCTCTTCTATCTTCATTTGAAAAATTAAAAAGTACATCTTCAGCAATATATAACATCATCTTATCAAACAATTCTCTAAGAATATAAAGACTAAACCCTCTAATAACTACATCTTCTGTTAAATCAGTCAACTCTATGATAATAGTTTCAAATATATTGATAAAAACTGATATAAACATTTTACTAAATTTTATGGGCGTTGTTCTTTTAAATCCCAGTTTACTTTCAATAGCACTATCTAATAACTCAAAAGCAACTTCTTTATAAAAATCATCTGAAAAGTAATTTTCTTTATACTCTTGCAATAATTCAGGTTTTAATCCGCATGCCCGCTTTTCTTGTGAACCATTTGCTTCTACTAGTAAAAAAAGTTTAACATAAATTATATCGTTAAAGAAAAATATTGTGTCATTTGATTTTAGTTGTAATTTTAATTCTATTTGCTCTTTTAAAACGTCTTTATAAGTAGTGTATTTTTTTGGTAATTTGCTCTCATATAAAGATGACACAATCATCTCTATCTCTTCACCTTCAATCTTATATAAACAATTTTTAATCTTAAAAGAATCAATATTTTTTAATAAATTACTAATATTTTCTAAAATTTTTGAAAATGATTCTTTTGTATTATTGTTAGTCAACCTTAAGCCTTTTTGCGTATTGCAATAATTTTAACATAATAATCGATAAATATAAATACTATATAAGATTTAAGTTTTATAAAATTCTAAACATTGTATACTTTTAGTAAAATTTTTTATACCTTTCTTAAGAAAGTTTTACTAAGGAGCGTGGATGCAACCTATATCGAATTTATGGACTAAATTTATTAAGTTTATTACCTTTATCAACCTTCCTATTAAAAAGAAATTTCTTCTGTTTGGTCTTGGAACATTTTTCTGGTTTGCAGTAATTGGAACTGTTAGTGTATCTGTTTTAACTTTTATACACTACAGATACTCTCAAATTTCAAATACTACGATTCCATATATGCAAGCTATTCAAATAATTTCGCCTAAACTAGACAATATAGAACAGCTTTCTGTATGGGCAAAAAATGATAAAAGTCAGGAAAAACACCTATTTGAAGCAACTTTGCAACTAAGACAAATACAAAATGCTATCTCTTCTACTACAATCAATGTAAATAATAACGGCAAAGAAAGCAATTTTTTTGAAACATTAACTTATACTCTTTCAAAGGATGACCCTGAAGGATTAAAAACTCTTCAAACCCTTATTTTAAAGGTTAAAGAGATGGATAATCTTATTTCATTAGGTTGTAAAAAAGCAGCTAGTTCTAAAGATTATAAATTATCTCATATCTGGGAAGATTTAGACCAACAAATCATTGAATCAAAAGAGATATTAAAAAAGTTTTCAAAAAGAACTAATGGACAATTGGCAACTTACAGTAATCAGATGAATGAGACGATTAAATATTCAATAAATACTATAGCTATAGTACTTTTAATAGCAATATCATTATTATGGTTTTTTACAAGATGGCTTACTGAAGCTTTTTCAAAACCAATAGAATCTATGATAACCCAAATCCACTCCATTGGAACAGGAGAAGTTGATTTGAACAAAAAATTAAAAATAAAATCAGAAGATGAGATAGGCTCACTCTCTAAAGAGTTTAACAAACTTGTTGATACTGTTTATGGAGTAACTGTTTTTAAGAAGGTTATAGAAGAAGATACAACTCTTGATGCAGTATATGGTAGGCTTGCTGACGTTTTCGAAAAAGAATCTGGTATAGAAAATTTTAGAATATTTGATGTAGATAATGCAAAAGAGCAGATGAGCATAGTACAACCTCCACTAGCAGGAGAAGAATCAATGATGTGCCACTCTGAAATACTACATGATTGCTCATTATGTCGAGCACAAAAAACAGGGCATAAAATCTCTTCTTTAGAGTACAAAGGAGTTTGCACACAATTTACCGGTGGCGATAAAGAACATGTTTGTATACCTCTTATAGTTACAGGACAACCTGGAGCTGTAGCACAATTTATATTTGATAAAAAACAAAATGATGAAGACATAGAAAGCATAAATGAAAAGATTTTTAAAGCCGAAAGTTATATAAAGAATTCTCTCTCTGTTATAGAAACAAAACAACTTATGCATACTCTAAGAGAATCTTCTTTGGTTGATGGACTCACAGGTCTTTATAACCGTCGTTTTTTACAAGATCATTCAAACCAAATAATTGCAGGCGTTTTAAGACGTAAAAAACAGATAAGCCTTCTGATGTGTGATATGGACTTCTTTAAACAGGTAAATGACGAATATGGACATGATATTGGAGATTCAGTTTTAAAAGATACTTCTAGAGTCCTTAGAGAGTCAGTTAGAGAAGCTGATGTTGTTATACGTTTTGGTGGTGAAGAGTTCCTAATATTGCTTATTGATACTGAACCTGGTTACGGAATACAAGTAGCTGAAAAAATACGTGAAAACATAGAAAAAACAGCATTTAAAAGTTCCAAAGGTGGCATTCTTAAAAAGACTATCAGTATGGGAATCAGTGAGTTTCCAAAAGATACTGACGGATTTTGGCAAGCTATCAAATATGCTGATGTTGCTTTATATAATGCAAAAGATACAGGACGTAATAGATGTGTACGTTTTGAACCTGAAATGTGGGAAGAGGGTAGTTTTTAAGATTAAAGAGATAAAGTTTTACTTTATCTCTTTCCTATCATATACTCAAGATTTGCAATTGATAAAAGATAACTATAGTATGTATTAACTAAATCACCTTTACTTTTTGTATATCCTAATTTTGCATCATTTAACTCTACCATGTCACTTAAACCTGCTTTATATCTTTGTTGTGCTAAAGAAAGTTTTTGTGTAGCTAAATCTACACTCAAAATCTGCATTTTTGTACTATCTTCACTCTTTTTTACTTCCAAATAAGCATCTGTTATCTCTTCTGTAATTTTAAGCTTGACTTCCCTTAAATCTATTTTAGATTTTCTTAGTTTTGCCAAGTTCTCTTTTACTTTTGCTTCTGAGCTAAATCCTGAAAATATATCCCATTTTATGTAAACACCTGCACTCATCTGTCGGTTATCTAAAGATACCAAATCTGTATTTTTATCATTATATGAGGCATTTAAAATTATTTTTGGATAATACTCAGATTGTACTGCTTCTAGCTTTGATTGAGATACATCTATATTTGCTTTATATAGTGCTATTTCGGCTCTGTTTTCTAACCCTGATTTTATTAAATCATCCGTCTTTGACATTATAGGAACTATGGTTTTTGCTAATGATACTATATTGGTATCATCTTTTTTTACTGAGAAATTTTTCTCTAAATTTACACCCAAAATTGAGATAAGAGCTGTATTTGCTGATTCTAATCCAAATTCTGCTTTTAATAAATCTAATTTAGAATTAGATAGCTGTAATTGTGCATTTGTAACATCTATTCTAGTTCTTACTCCTGCTTTAAAGTACTCTTTTGATTGCTCCAGTTGTAACTCATCTATTTTTACCGCTTCTTTTGCTACATTGATAAGTTGATTTTTATTTAGTATATTATAATAAGCTTTTTTTACTGATATAACTACAAAATTACTAGTAGAATCTAACTGCTTTAAAGAAGCATCATAAGCACTTTTAGCAGCTCCTATATTACTAGATGTTCCTCCAAAATCATATAAAAGTTGATCTACTTTTGCTGTTGTACCTACAACAGTATCTCTATCTACCTCAATATCGTACTTCGCTAGTTCTCCTTGAACAAAAACTTGTGGTAAGTAAGATGATGAAGCATAATCAATACTGGCATCCTTCGCCTCCATATCTGCTTTTGATGCTTGAATCTCAACACTATTTTGTAATGCAATGTTTATAAGCTCATCTAAGTTTTTTTCAGTTTTTATATCCGCTACTGCTCCAACACTTAATATAGATAGTACTAAACTAAATGCTAAGAATTTTTTATTAAATTTCATTTACAACTTCCTTTGGTTTATCATTTCTCTCTCTAAATCTTTGAAGAAGAACAAATAGTAGAGGAGTAAAAAGTAGAGTTAATACTGTTGAAGCAATCATTCCGCCAAATACAGCAGTACCTAATGACTGTCTTGCTGCTGCCCCTGGACCAGATGCAACAACCAGCGGAAAAATACCAAGTAAAAAAGAGAAAATGGTCATAAGAATTGCTCTAAGTCTAAGTTTTGAAGCATTTATAGCACTCTCTACAATACTCATGCCCTCATCTCTTAGTTCTTTAGCAAACTCTATAATCAATATGGCATTTTTACTAGACATTCCTATGAGTAAAACTAATCCTATTTGTGTATAAGTATTGTTCATAAGACCTGCAAGCATATTTGCACCTAATGCTCCTAAAAATACAACTGGAATTGGTATCATTATCATAAGAGGCATAGACCAACTCTCATATTGAGCTGATAAAAATAAAAATACAAATGTCAAAGAGAGTAAGAAAATAAATACAGCAGCGTTACCCGCTTCTTTTTCTTGAAGAGCCATACCAGCCCACTCAAAATCATACTCTTTTGGAAGTATTTTTGCAGATAACTCTTCCATTGCTGTAATGGCATCAGCAGAACTATAACCATCTTTTATATTATGCAGTCCATTTATGGTAATACTTTGATATGAATTAAAATGGTTTATAACAGAAGCCCCACTAGTCCTTTTTATCTCTACAAATGTACTTAATGGAACCATTTTATCTTCTTTGTTTTTTACATAAAAACTACCAATATCATCTTTTTTGGCTCTAAAGTCTTGATCAGCTTGAACAAACACTCTATAAACTTTTCCAAATTTATTAAAGTCATTTATATACAATGAACCCAAATAAGTTTGTAATACTGTAAAAACATCACTTATATCTACATTTAATTTATAAATTTTTTCTCTATCTATATCTAAAAAATATTGCGGATAGTTTGAGTTAAAAGAAGTATACGCATACATGATTCTTGGGTCTTTATTCGCTTCAGCTATAAACTTATTTGCCACTTCTTCAAACTCTGCAAGTGGTGCTGCTTGTATATTTTTTAACTTATATTCAAATCCACCAACAGCACTAATACCAGGGATTGAAGGAACACCCATAACCATCACATTTGCTTCCTCAATTTGGTCTAATTTTTCTTTTAAATCAGTTATTATAGAGTTTATTTGAAGCTCTGGTGTTGTTCTTTCATCCCAGTCATCAAGTACAACAAACATTGTAGATGCACTAGTATCCACTGTACCTGAAATAAGACTATATCCTCCTATTTCTATAACATCTGAAATACCATTTGCCTCTTTAAGAATAGAAGCAACTTCATGGGTCACTTTTTCATTAGCTTGGAGTGAAGTTCCTGGTTGCATAAAAGCTGCAACTATTAAATTTCCTTTATCTTCATCAGGTACAAATCCTGTTGGTAATACTGTAAAAACCAAGTAAGTAGCATATAGAGCTGCAACAAATACACCAACTGCTATATACCATCTCTTTATAATACTTCTTAGCATTGAATCATATTTTATTTTAAAAGCTTCCAATCCATCATCAAATTTTTGAAAAACAAAAGGTTTTTTCTTGTTTGCATCTTTTCTTCTTAAAAGTATTCCTGCTAATGCAGGAGATAGTGTAAGTGCGACTATAGAAGATATGCCAACTGCAAATGCAATTGTTGCAGCAAATTGCTGGTAAAGTGTTCCTGAGATTCCAGGAATAAATGTTACAGGAACAAACACTGCCATAAGTACTAAAGTAGTAGATATTATAGGAGTAAATATCTCTTTCATAGCTTTTATAGTAGCATCTTTTGGTGTCATATCTGGATTTTTTTCAAGATTTGATTCCACATTTTCTACAACTATAATAGCATCATCAACCACTATCCCAATAGCTAAAATCAAACCAAAAAGCGTAAGAGTATTTATTGTAAAACCAAGTGCTAAAAGTATGGCAAATGTTCCTACTAAAGAGACTGGAATAGCAACTGCAGGAATGATAGTTGCACGAACGGATTGTAAGAAAAAATAGACCACAAAAAGAACCAATACTAAAGCTTCTATAAGTGTTATGATAACTTCTTTAATAGATATTTTAACAAACTCCGTAGTGTCATAAGTAGCTTTTACATGTAAACCTTCCGGGAAACGAGAACTTAGCTCTTTTATTTTTGCATTAACACCAGCTGCAACATCTAGTGCATTTGATCCTGGAATTTGTGAAATACCTAAAAGAGTACTATTTTCATGATTAAATTTACTATACCAACCATAGTTTTCAGCTCCCAATTCTACTCTTGCTACATCTCTAAGTTTTATTTGAGAGCCATCGCTACTTTGTCTTATTATTATATTTTCAAACTCTTCTGCTTTACTTAATCTAGTTTTTGCAGTTATTGTATAACTAAACATATTATTTGAAGGCATTGGTGCACTTCCTATGGTTCCTAGTGCAGCTTGAGTATTTTGTGCTCTTATAGCATTTGATATTTCAGGAACTGTTACGCCTAAAGTAGCAAGCTTATTTGGTTCAAGCCAAATTCTCATAGCATACTTTTTCTCACCAAAGTTTGTTACATCACCAACACCATTTACTTGTTTTAACTCTTCAATGATATTAATTCCAGCAAAATTACTTAGAAAAAGTGCATCATGAGCTGGATTATCTGATGATACTGTTAAAATCTGAACCATGCTTGAAGATTTTTTTAAAGTTCTTACACCGTTTTGTTTAACACTTTCTGGCAAAGAAGGCATAGCAACTGCAACTCTATTTTGAATATCAACTGCAGCTATATCCAAATCATACCCTGATTCAAAATATATATTTATATTTGATGAGCCGTCACTTGAACTTGTTGACTCCATATAAATCATACCTTCAACACCATTTATTTGTTGCTCTAAAGGTTTTGTTACAGACTCCTCTACAACAGAAGCACTTCCTCCTGTAAAATTCGAACTTACTGTAACACTAGGAGGTGCAATCTCTGGATACTCTTCAACAGGAAGTACTAACACTGCTATCATACCAACCAATATAAGAAGTATAGATATAACTTTTGCAAATATAGGACGATGTATAAAAAATATAGAAAACATCTAGTTTTCCTGTTTTAGTACAGGGTTATTAACCTCTTTTGGGATTACATCCATTCCATTTCTAAGCTTTCTTACTGGACTTACTACAACTTTGTCTCCATTCTTTAAACTTATTTTTTTGATAATTAACATCTTTTTAGTTGTATAAGATATCTCTACTTGACGAGTTTCTAACTTATTTTCTTTGTTAACTATATAAACATATGAGCCCAATTGATTTTCCAATACATTTTTAGGAGATAATGCGATAATAGGAATTTGATCGCTTATAAAAAGTCTGATTTCAACAAAAGTACCAGGATAAAGAGTATGTTTAGGATTTTGTATAATGGCTCTCATATTGACAGTACCTGTTGATTCATTTGTCTTATTATCTATAAAGTCTATATGACCTTGATAAATTTCTTCTTGTTGTTCATTCCTAGATGGAGTATAAACTTGTACTTTTGGCTTTAATTCTGATTTGTATTTTATTATTAAAGAGGTATCATCTCCACTTGGAGTAAAATTGACATATAGAGGATTTGATCTTACAATTTCTGCAAGTTTTGAGTTGTCACTGCTAGTTCCAACCATATTTCCAATATCTACTAAGTTTCTTCCAATCATGCCATCTGTTGTAGCTTTTACTTCTGTGTAGTTAAGATTCAGTTTTGCTTGCTTAATTGTAGATTCATCTGCTTTTATAAGAGCTTCAACTTGTTCTTTTTCAGCTATAAGTTGATCTAACTTCTCTTTTGTAGCCAACTCTTTTTCTACCAAAGGTTTATATCTCTCATAACTGCTAATAGCCAGATTTAATGATGCTTGATTTTTTTTCTTATTTGCTTCATATTGGTTTAAAATTGCTTTATATTCACTATCTTCAATCTTAAATAATTTATCACCTTTTTTTACATAGTCTCCTGGTTCAAAAAATCTTTCTTCAAGATTTCCTTTTACCCTAGCAACTACTGCAACGTTTTTATAGGCTTCGGTTTTTCCTGAAAACTCAACCCAAATAGGAATTTTTTCTTCTCTAACACTATAAACTTCCACACTCTTTTTTGGAGCTTCTTTTTGTACTGTTTTTTGTTCCTCTTTTTTGTCACTACATCCAACTGAAAAAACTAAAACACAAAACAATACAAAAATATTTATTTTTTTTGATAACATATCTGGCTTCCTAATTATGAAATTTATCGATTATACTATATATTTATAAACAAATCACACAAATGTATGTTTTTTATACTATAATAACTTATGCAAATGGACATATTATCAAACAATGAATTTTTAGATAATTATATTTTAAATAAAGAGTTATGTGAACTAACAGGTATTTCATCTAATGCTTACAGGTTTTGGAAAAATGTAAAAGCAGCAAAATATGATGGATGCAGAGCTGTATTTTTAAATAAGAATACTACTCTTAAAAAATACAAAGATATAGTTCTTACATGTAAAGACTTATCTGGTTTTGTTCAATCTCAAGCTTTTTGTAAATACACGGGCATTGCGCCATCTCATCTAATAGAAAAAAACAATTCTATTTTATATAAAAAAGTAGATATCATAGATTTGTGTGGTATAAAACTGGTAAATTTAAAAAAGTTCTATGATGATTTAGGTTTGGACTATAGTTATAATATATATGTTGAGAAGTGCAAATATTTTGGTCCATCTCCATTGGAAAAGAAGATAAGACTTAGCCCTGAAATGTGTTTAGGATACTACTAATAAGTATAGCAAGTAAGAAAGCCCCACCAACTACTAATCGTATATAAAAATTACGATATCTTTTATCCATTTTTAACCCTTTATTTCTTTACATGTAAGTATAGCAATTTTTTTCTATATCTACTTAGAAAAATCATCTATAATGTTTAAAATAGGAAGACAATATGAATGAAAAAGATATACAAACAATTTTAAATATATTAGATGAAGAGGTAGTTCCTGCTGAAGGGTGTACTGAACCTATCGCTTTAGCTTATGTTGGAGCATATGCAAAAAAGATCCTTGATGATGAAGTTGAAAAAGTGACTATTAGAGTATCTGGCAATATGATTAAAAATGTAAAAAGTGTAGTAGTACCAAATAGTGGCGGTATGACTGGAATAGAGACGTCAGTAGCTATGGGAATAATCGCCGGTGATATAAAAAAAGATTTGATGGTTATAAGCGATATAACTAAAGATGATATGCTTAAAGTGAAAAAATTTTTAAAAACAAAAAAAATAGAAATCATTCATGAAGATACTGAAGTAAAACTATATGCAAAAATCATTCTAAAATCTAAAAGTGATAAATATTCTTGTGTAGAGATAAAACATATGCACACAAATGTAACAAAAATAGAAAAAAATCATAAAATCATACTTGAGCGTCCTTGTAGTGATATGGATTTTAATTCTCCTGCAAATGATAGAAAAATATTAAATATAAATACCATATATGAACTTGCAAAAGTGATAAATTTAAAAAAAATTGAACCTCTTTTTAAAAAAGTAATTACATTAAATTCAAAAATAGCTTATGAAGGGTTGATGGGAAATTATGGGGTGAATATAGGAAAGATTATAAGTGATAATATTGAAAAGGGTTTCTACGGAGATGATTCAAGAAATAGAGCAGCAAGTTTTGCAAGTGCTGGAAGTGATGCTAGGATGAGTGGTTGTTCATTACCTGTTATGACAACAAGTGGAAGTGGAAATCAAGGAATGACTTCTTCACTAGCTCTAATAGAATATGCTCGAATAAATAAAATAGAGAATGAAAAACTTATAAGATCGTTGTTTTTTTCTCATTTGGCGACTATTCACATAAAAACAAATGTCGGAAGACTATCTGCATATTGTGGTGTTATATGTTCTGCTGCAGCCGTTGCTGGTGCTTTAGCATTTTTAAATGATGAAAGTTATAAAGTTGTATCACACTCAATTACCAATACTCTAGGTGATGTATCAGGTATCATTTGTGATGGTGCAAAATCATCTTGTGCCATGAAAATTTCAACAACAATTTATGCTGCATTTGATTCTTATCTTTTAGCACATGAAGGAAAATATCTTCATGGTGGAGATGGAATAATTGCTGAAGATATAGAAAAAACACTTGAAAATATAGGAAAACTTTCTCAAGATGGAATGAACATAACAGACAAGGTAATTATTAGAATAATGAATAATAGTTCTGTTTCTTGACTTAGGACAATTTTTAAAAAAAAATAAGAGTTATAATTTCAACAATATTTAATTTTTCATCTTCTCCGAAAAATTAAGTTGCAATTGGATAAATTGGAAATTCGTTTTTTGAGATGCAAAAGCATCGAGTACTTTGGCTTATGCCAGTCTGTCATTCTTATCACACACACTCCTATACAGATTTCTCTCTATCGAAAAACGGATTTCCAATATCCATCCAATACTCCTTTCCTTAAAAAAATAAACTAAAAAAAAAGTTGTTGCAAAAAATTATTGTTTATGATACCATACTGATTAAAAAGGCACGATTATGTCACATGTGGATATTTTAAAACTTCATTCGCTAAAAGCAACACCTCAAAGACTTTGTGTGTTGGATGTTCTTGAAAGCTATGGTCATGCTACTTTAGAAGAAATAGAAAGATTTACTAAAACAAAATTTCCTACTTTATCTCTCTCAACCATATATAGAAATATAAATGAAATGCTAAAAAAAGAGATACTAAGTGAAGTAAAACTAGCAAACAAAAAAGAGTATTATGAAATTTCTAAAGAAAAGCATGCTCATTTAGTCTGTACAAAATGTGGTAAAATTGAAGATTTTGCAATCAATACAGATGAAATTATAAAAAATGCTCAGACCTCTACAAGTAATAAAATTTACAGTACAACTATATCTTTTGACACTATTTGCAAAGAGTGTTTAAGCGCAAAATAGATATACTTCTGCTTTTACTTATAGAGAGGTGTCCGAGCGGTTTAAGGTGCAGACCTGGAACGTCTGTGTAGTTTACTCTACCGAGGGTTCGAATCCCTTCCTCTCTGCCATTATTTTTTTGCTTCTCTAAGCATATTTTCTATCAAATCAAAAAGTTTTTCACTTGATTTTTCTGTAGTTTCAAATTTAGATATTACAAAATTAATATCCTTTAAACAATCTCCCCTTTTTACACAGTCTAAAGCTTCTCTTATGTTATCATGAACTGCTGCATGTGGAATATCTATTTTTGAGTATGCTGATGTTGAAGAGAATAACTCTTTTCCTTCATTATCATACCATTTACCAAATCTACAATCTTTATGAGATATAACATCCATATTTTTTTGTTCAAATACACCTTTATATCCATTTACTTTAAACAGTACATGATCAAGTTTTGCAAGTGCAGCAAAAATTTCATATGTTATATTTTTTGTATCTATTTTTATCTCTTTTGTACCTTTAACTAAATTTGAAAATTCTACTTTAAAATTATCTATTTTTTCATTCGAATTATTTGCTATACTTTCCATGTTTTCACTCTGAGTGAACATGTTATCTGCATTTTGTTTTAACTGATTTATATTTATTTCTACTTCTGCTGTAGCTTTTTGAGTACGTTCTGCTAGGTTTCTTACTTCATCAGCAACAACTGCGAATCCTCGACCATGTTCTCCTGCACGTGCAGCTTCTATAGCAGCATTTAATGCTAAAAGGTTGGTTTGGTCTGATATATCTTTTATAAGTTCAATTACTTTTGAAATCTCTAATACACTTTCATTTAAATTAACTGCATTATTTTTTGAATCATTTGAATTTTGAAGTATCTCTTCCATGCCAGAAAAAAGCTCATCTGTATCATTTTCAAGTTTATTTATAACTGTAGATGTATTTTCATTTAGATTGTTTATCTCTTCTAAACCATCAAGATTGCCTTTCATACTTGTTTGGATATTTTTTGTATTATTTTCACATCCATTCATTAGTTTTTCAATGAGTGCTGTTTTAAGTTTATTTTCTGATAAGAAGTTTTCTGTTTTATCTTGTTGTGTTTTAAGTAAATTTATCTCTTTTTCATATGAAATTAATTTATCTTTTAACTCTTGATTCTCTTTTTCTAACTCTAAGTATCTATCTTTTTCCAAACTCTTTTTTTTACCAAACATAAAACACTCCTTTAAGATGTAATCTTATATAGTACCATAAAGAATGTTAAGATAAAATAATTTTACTTTTTCTTTAAATATTAAATATTTTTTATCTATTGATTATTTTTTTTACCTATTAATTTTTTATACATTTGACTGTCTGTATCACCTTCTGTTCCAAAAAATAACAATTTAGATTTTTCATTAATTTCTAATTCATTTTTAAAATTCTCATCATTTATAAAAATTAAAAATCCTGCAAGTCCTCCAACTGCCGATTCACCTGCAACTATTGGTGTTGAATTATCTGCTAAAATCTTCATTGTTAAAGGTACAGCTTCATCACTAATACTTAAAAATGCACTTACACTGTTTTTTAATATATCCCATGCAAGTAGAGAAACTTCCCCGCAAGACAATCCTGCCATAATTGTTTCTAAATCTCCATGTACTATTGTTGGTTTAGAATTTTTTGCACTTTTTAACAAACAATCTGCATTATTAGGTTCAACTATTATAAATTTAGGAGAGTTTTTTCCATATGTTTCATGAAAAAAAGATACTACAGCTGCAGCCATACCACCAACACCACCTTGTAAAAACACATGTGAAGGTTTTTCTTGCATTTGATGTATAGCTTCATCTACCATTATTGTATAACCTTGCATTACATCTTTAGGAACTTTAGTATAACCCTTATAAGAAGTATCAGAAACAATAAAAAAATTATTCTCTTTTGCAATGTCTGAAGCTGCTCTAACAGCATCATCGTAATTTCCATCTACTCTAATAACTTTAGCTCCATATTTTTCTATCTCTTTTTTTCTAGTTTGGCTAACATGCGCATGTATAACTATTTCACAATTACAACCAAATATATTTGCACCCCACGCTACAGATTTACCATGATTCCCATCAGTTGCACAAGATACTGTTATGTTTTTAGTTAATTGATAATATTTTTTGTTGATTAGATCTTTAGAATCTGCATCAATTCCTTTTTCTTTTAGTTTTTCAATAAGTAAGTTTGCAACGGCATATGCACCACCCAATGCCTTAAAACTTTTTAATCCAAATCTATAATTTTCATCTTTGTAGTATATTTTTGATACATTTGTATGTTTTGCTAAATCTTCTAAACAATGAAGTGGTGTTGGTTTATAATTATCCCATGAACTTATTTCATCTTTTGCTTTTTTAAAACCTTTTAAACTAAGTATATGTTGGTATATATAATCTTCTTTTTTA
This sequence comes from uncultured Sulfurospirillum sp., assembly GCA_965306065.1. Taxonomy (GTDB): domain Bacteria; phylum Campylobacterota; class Campylobacteria; order Campylobacterales; family Sulfurospirillaceae; genus Sulfurospirillum_A. Next base: position 13,834 of record CBDLTN010000036.1, read on the forward strand.
AAATTATGATTATAAAAAAACTTTGTATTTTTTAAGTATTGACTAAAGTTATTCACTGTTTATTTCCTCTGTTATATTTGAGTATAATTGTATTATTATTAATTATACTATGTCAAACAATCAATAATTATAGATTATATAAAGGATGATTATATGGATTCTAATCTCTTAAAAGTATTTGTTGCTGTTTCTAAAAAAAACAGCATAACTTTAGGTGCAAAAGAATTAAAAGTAACTCAAACAAATGTATCTCTTAGGATTAAACAATTAGAAAAAAACTTAGGCTTTGATCTGTTTTACCGTGTACCTAAGGGAGTAATTTTAACAAAAGAAGCAGAAGCATTATTGCCAATTGCCATTGAAATTGTAAATAAAGTTGAAGAAGCAACAAATAAAGTAAAAAATATCAAATTTCAAGATTCACTTGTTATTGCTTCTACCTTTTCTAATGCTTCTATGAGACTCATTGCTTTTTTAAAGCAAACAAACAAAGATTATCCTCATATAAAACTTCGTTTAATAACGGACAACACAATACCTATTACTCAAATGTTACTTGAATATAAAGTTGATATAGGTTTTATAAATCATGAACCTATAAATGAAGAATTGATGGTGTTAAATAAGTTTGAAAATGAATTGTTGTTTATAGAGTCTAAAAATAACAATTCAAATAATACATTAATCGCGCACGAAAAAGATTGTGCATTTTTTAACGGTTTAAAGAAGTATTACAAATACTTAGGCAATAAAGAGTATCAAAGCATCGAATTAGCTGATTTTGAGGTTATTTTAACCTGTGTTGAGTTAGGAATAGGAAAGTCTTTATTACCAAAGTCAATAGTTGAAAAATTTGGATATTTAAATAAGCTAAAAATAACTACCATTGATAAATCTATTATAGATATACCTACATGCTTAGTATGTAGAAAAGATAATGAACCAAAGATTAGCCAGTATTTAAAAAGTTATTAAGCTCTATTACAACCCTTGTATTTCAATAATAAATGATATAATAAATAAATAAAATAAAAATTTAATAACGGATAATAATTAAATGAGCATCATAAATATCAAAAATCTCTATTTCTCATATGAAAAAGATGCTATCTTAGATAATATTAACTTAGATGTAAAAGAGAAAGAATTTTTAGCTATCATTGGTCCAAATGGTGGTGGGAAAAGTACACTTTTAAAACTAATACTAGGAATAGAAACAACTAAAGATGGTAGTATAAAAGTACTTGGTGAAAAACCTACAAAAAATTTAACTCAACTTGGATATGTTCCGCAAAATACAAATGTAAATACTGATTTTCCTATAAAAGTTATAGAAGTTGTTATGATGGGGCATGTTGGACATAAACGTCCTTTAATAGGATATAAAAAAGAAGAGATAGAGTGTGCCTTAGCTTCTTTAAAACAGGTCAATATGGAAAAATATGCCAATAAAAAAATAGGTTCGCTCTCAGGAGGTCAAAGACAACGCGTAATGATAGCTCGTGCCCTATGTTCACATCCAAAAATACTTCTTTTAGACGAGCCAACATCAAATATAGATGCAACTGGACAAAAAGATGTCTATCAGCTCTTAAAAAAATTAAATAAAGATATAACCATAGTTGTTGTAAGTCATGATTTATCTATTATATTAGAATATGCAACTAGCGTTTTACATGTAAATAAAAAAGCAGCCTTTCATGAGATAAATCAAAAAAGGAAATTTCATACAAAAGAAGAACATTTTTGTGAAGTAGAACTACTACAGATGATAGGAGCTAGCCATGCTTGATGCTCTTAGTTATGATTTTATACAAAATGCTATTATTGCAGGAATTTTGGTAAGTATTGCTTCAGGAATTATAGGTTCACTTATAGTAGTAAATAGAATGGTTTTTTTAGCTGGAGGAATTGCTCACACTTCATATGGTGGAATTGGGATTGCTGTATACTTTGGTATTCCTATTTTTTTAGGTGCATCACTGTTTGCAGTTGCAGCAGCTTTATTAATATCTTTTATAACACTAAAGCAAAGAGAACGAACAGATACTTTTATAGGACTTATTTGGGCAGTTGGAATGGCAATAGGAATTTTATTTGTTGATATAACTCCTGGGTATAATGTTGATTTAATGAGTTATCTATTTGGATCTATTTTAGCAGTAAGTAGTGAAGACATTTGGTTTATGTCTACACTTGTAATAGTTATTATATGCATTGTTACATTTTGTTATAGAGATATTTTAGCTGTTTCATATGACAGTGAGTATGCACTTTTAAGAGGTGTACATGTAAAGTTTTTCTATACACTTATTTTAGTTCTTTCAGCACTTACAGTAGTTATTGCAATCAAAATAGTAGGACTTATTTTAGTTATAGCTTTATTAACAATTCCAATTTATATAGCGGAAAGACTTTCTAATTCTCTATATAATATGATGTTTTTATCTGCTGTTATTTCTACTGTATTTACACTTTTTGGTCTTTATATGTCATATAGTTTTGATATAACAAGCGGTGCATCTATTATTTTAGTTTCTGCTATATCCTTAGTATTATTTTTATTATTTTTAAGATTTAAGAATATTATGAAATAAGTATTACAAAAAAGATAATTATGAATTACTTTTTATATTTTAATTAGGTTTAAACTAACTTTTTTAAATAATAGTTAATTTAATTTAACTAATTTAATTTAATTTAAAACTTATTTTGATATGATAGTGTCATGAAAAAAATTATATATATTTTGCTTTTTATATTACCTATAACACTCTTTAGTGCAACTATGAATAAAAATGGGATTGTAACTAAATTAAGTAAAAATAGTGTAGATGAAACTGTTAACATATTATCTATTATTGTTAGAGAGCATGGTGCAAAAAATTTCACTATTATAGATCACAAAAAAAATGCTAGAGAACGTGGAAATTTCAATATGCAAGAAGCAAAATTAATTATATTTGCTGAATCTAATATCTGCTTAAACCTTTTAAAAATTGACCCTGCTGTTGGGTTAGATTTACCTCTTAAAGTACTTGTATATAAGGGTGAAGATAAAAAAGTATATATAAAATACAGAGATCCAAAATTTTTAAAAAATATTTATAACTTAGGTGATACAAAAGAAGCTTATCTTATGAGTGATTTATTAGATAAATTTACTAATATAGCTGGAAAATAGTTTAAAAAATAAATCAACCGTTTCTTTTTCTAGAATTTATTTCACTCTCGTAAAATTCAAGTATTCTTGTTTGAAGTAATATAGTTTCTTCATCTCCATTACATGCATAAAAACTACGAAGATGGTTCATATTGATTTTATTTACAAACCTTTTATGTCTTTTTAACTCTTTGTCTATATCTAAAAGTAGATGGTCAATATCTAATAAATCATTTTGAATTATTTTATTTACATACTCTTTTGTTGTATGGACAAGTACATCAACACGATATTCATCATCTTTATAAATCTCTTTTGCAATTTTTTTTAAAACTAAATACTCACAACTATTATCAACTTTATTTGAAGCAATCATAGATGCAAACAACTTAGCTCTAAATTCTAATGATGTATGGTGATATACAAACAATTCCCTGAAAAAAGATAAAAAAAACGTTTTTGTACTCTTTAGTGACATATACTTATCCTAAGTTTATTTGGTATAATTATAGCAAATTTTAACTATACTCTATAGTAAGAGGATTTTTTGTGCATAAAAGTGGAGTAATAAACAATAAAAAACTAACCATAACTCTTTTTGGTTTTTTATTTTTAATTAGCATAATTTTCACTATTGTTCAAACTGGGTTTATATTAAAAAGTGATTATAATAACTCTATAAAACAAGTACATAAAAGTATCAATCAAATAAAAAATACACGTATAGAATCTATGAGTATGGAAATATGGCAGCTTGATAATTCGCAACTAGAAATTATAGTAAACAATATTTTAAAACTTCCGGAATTACATATATAGAGAGAAAAGAAAATAATTCAAATA
>CBDLTN010000037.1:0-17830 GCA_965306065.1 uncultured Sulfurospirillum sp.
TACTAGACGTGGGGTAACGTCTATAAACCATGAATTTGGAAACATGACTGCTATCATGCTTGGTGATATTTTGTATTCAAAAGGCTTTACAAAGTTAACATATCTACCCAATGAAGTTGCACGCAGTGTGGCTGACGCTGTTACTAAGCTCTCAGTTGGTGAGCTTTTAGATGTTGAGTTAGCATCTTCTTTCAACCACTCTTTAGAAGTCTATTTTGATATGATTTATAAAAAAACAGCTTCTCTTATAGAAGCATCAGCTTTTAGTGCTGCCTTACTTGCTGGTAGGGAAACTGAAAAGTATGCACTTTATGGTAAAAACCTGGGATTAGCTTTTCAGGTAATTGATGATGTCCTTGATATAACAAGTTCTAGTGAAGTTTTAGGTAAACCAGCTCTAAATGACTTTAGAGAAGGAAAAACAACTCTGCCATATATTTACATGTATGAAAAACTAAATTTAAACGATCAAGATAAATTACTCTCATTTTTTGGAAAAGATTTGAGTGATGATGAGAGCAACTGGATAAAATCAAAGTTTGAAGAGACAGGAGCAATTATGCAATCTATTGAATATGCTAAAAAGCTTGGATATGAAGCGCTAGAAGCTATAAAAGATGAAAATTTACCAGAATTGGAAAAAATAATTACAGATATGATAGTAAGGGACTTTTAATGCATTATCTGATTATCAGTTTCACTCATAAAAATACGGATATCAAAGTAAGAGAAAAACTTTCTTTTTCAAATGAAGATAAAAAAAGAGCTTTTTTAGAAAAACTTCAAGAGTTTAAGTATGTTAATGAGTCTATAATCCTCTCTACATGTAACAGAGTAGAGATGATAGCAAGTGTGAATAATTGCGAAAAAACAATTGATTATATGATGAATGAGCTTTCAAAAGTATCTGGTATAAGTAAAAGTGAGTTGGAGAGTAGAGCAGATGTATATGAAGATAATGGAGCTATTCATCATCTTTTTTCTGTTGTATCATCTTTAGATAGCTTGGTTATAGGTGAAACACAAATAGTAGGGCAGTTAAAAGATGCTTTCAAGTTTTCAACTGATGAGGGATTTTGTTCACAAAAACTCAGCCGTGCAATGCATCATGCTTTTAAGTGTGCAGCTGCTGTAAGATCAAGTACAGATATATCTAAAAATCCTATTTCTGTTTCAAGTGTTGCAGTAAGCAAAGCAAAAGACATTCTTGGAAGTATAGAAAACCGTACAGCTATTTTAGTTGGAGCGGGAGAGATGAGTGCATTGGCCGGAAAACACCTAATAACTGCTGGTGCTAAAGTCATAGTTGTTAACAGAAGTCTAGATAAAGCTGCCCAATTAGTGGAAGAACTAGGTGAAAGAGCATCAGCTAAGCCTTTTTCTGATTTGAAAGAACTTTTAAATACACACACTTTACTATTTTCTGCTACAGGAGCACCTCACAGTGTTGTAACAGAAGATATGGTTGAAACAAGAGACTTTATAAGATATTGGTTTGATATAGCAGTACCTCGTGATATTGAGTGTGATATGGAAGATGTAGAAGTCTATGCGGTTGATGATCTTGAAGAGATTGTAGCAAAAAATCTATCTTTAAGAGAAGAACAGGCAAAAGTTGCATTTTCTATAGTAGGTCGCTCAACAATGGAGTTTTTTAAATGGTTACAAACTTTAAGTATTGATCCAATTATAAAAGAGTTAAGAGATAAAGCAAAAGAGTGTTCTCAAAAAGAGATAAAACGTTCTGTTAAAAAAGGATATATTCCTGAAGAGTTTGAAGAGACAGTAGAAAAGATACTTCACTGTGCATTTAATTCATTTTTACATACACCAACAAAAAAATTAAAAGAGTTAGCAGAAAAACCAGAGTCAGATACAATAGTACAATCAATACAAGAGATTTTTGAGATGGATGAAGAGAGTATAAAAAAATTAAATTTGTATAAGTGTGAGCATCATATGAATACAACAAAAAATGGAGATAATTAATGAGATTTAGTAAATTTTACGCGCCTACTACAAAAGAAGCACCAAAAGATGCAACTTTACCAAGCCATAAATTTTTAGTAAGAGCTGGTTTTGTATCACAATATGGGAGTGGGTTATATAACTTTTTGCCTATGGGTAAAATAGTTTTCGATAAAATTAAAAACATAGTAAAAGAAGAGATGGACAAAGCGCAAGCTTGTGAAATTCAAATGGGAGTTGTAACTCCTGCTGAGCTTTGGCAACAAAGTGGTAGATATAATGTTTTTGGTAAAGAGCTTTTAAGACTACAGGATAGAAAGAATAATGATTTTGTATTAGGGCCAACTCATGAAGAGGTTGCTGTTGATATTATTAGAGGTAAGGTAACGAGTTATAAACAACTTCCTTTACATCTTTATCAGATAACTACAAAGTTTAGAGATGAAGGAAGGCCAAGATATGGGCTTTTAAGATGTCGTGAGTTTACTATGAAAGATGGTTATAGTTTTCATGAATCTCAAGAGTGTATGAAAAAAGAGTTTGACAATATGGAAACAACATATCGTAAAATTTTTACAAGACTAGGGCTTGATTTTAGAGCAGTAGATGCTGATAGTGGAGCAATAGGAGGAAGTGGTTCTAAAGAATTTATGGTTTTAGCCCAAAATGGTGAAGATGATATTATTGTTTGTAATAGTTGTGAATATGCAGCTAATATTGAAGCAGCAACTAGAGCTAAAAAAACAACAACTATAGAAGCTCCACAAGCAGATATGTCAAAATTTCATACACCAAATTGTGCTACTATATCTGATGTAGCTGAGTTTTTTAAAGTTGATGAATTTTATACAGTAAAAGCAGTAATTAAAAAAGCTATATACGAAGATAGAGAAGAAGTAGTTCTATTTTTTGTAAGAGGTAATGATAATCTTCAAGAGACTAAAGCTCAAAATGCTTGTGAGGCGTTAGAGTTAGTAGAAGCAAATGAAGAAGAGATTAAAAATGCAGGTTTAGTTGCAGGTTCATGTGGTCCTTTTGGACTTCCTGAAGATATTAACTTTTTTATTGATTCAGAGTTAAAAGATGAGAAGAATTTGATTTGTGGCGCAAATGAACATGAGTATCATAACATAGGTATGAGTATGGTAAACTTTAATGATAATAGATATAAAGATCTTCTTGAAGTAAGTGCTGGTGATAAATGTTCTTGTTGTGGTGGAGGCTTGAGTGTTACTAAAGGTATTGAAGTTGGACATATATTTCAACTAGGTGACAAATATGCAGCTGCTATGGATGCAACATTTTTAGATCAAAACGGTAAAGCAAAACCATTCTACATGGGATGTTATGGTATTGGAGTAAGTCGTTTGGTTGCTGTTATGATTGAGGCTAGTCATGATGAAAAAGGTTGTATTTGGAATAGGCAAACTACACCATTTGACTTGGATATTATAGTATCAAATATAAAAAATAGTGAAGAATTAGAGTTTGGCGAAAGTATTTACCAATCATTGAAAAAAGATGGATACAATATTATTTTAGATGATAGAAAAGATAGATTTGGCCCAAAAATCAAAGATTTTGAACTTATAGGTTTTCCTTATGCACTTATCATAGGTAAAGGCTTAAAAGAGGGTAATGTTGAATTAGTTGACAGAAAAACTTTAGAAAAAACAACTATACATGTAGATGATGTAGAGAGTAAAATAAAGGAATTATTAGCTTGAATTACTTTTTAGTATACTTACTTCTGGAAGTACTTGTAAGTGTTAATATCTCTTCACAGATAGGAGCATTTGCAACATTTTTGGAGATTGTTTTTTCTGCTATTATTGGTTTTATGCTTTTAGGTAATTTTAGAAACACCTTAGCAGAAAGTATAAGAGCAATGCAAAGTAGAACAATCTCAATGCAAGAGTTTCAAAAGCTTAATGCCTTTACTCTTTTAGGAGCACTTCTACTAATACTCCCTGGTTTTTTTAGTGATATAATTGGTCTGTTTTTACAGTTTGGTTTTTTTGCAACTTTGTTTGCTAAAAAGATTTTACATGTAAAAGATAATATAGATATAGATGATATACAACATACAAGAAAGGAAGATGATGAAATCATTGACGTTGAAGTTATTGATGATCGCACTAAGCGTTAACACTCTATTTGCAGCTAGTTTAGATGATAAGATATTAAAGTTTTTATCAAAATCAGTTAGTGCAACAAAAAGTTATAAAATTACGAACATAAAAGTTCTAAGTAGCCAAGATATAAAATCAATACCTGGTTGGAAAGTGTTTTTTGTGAAAATTGATTTAAATCTAGTAGGTAAAAACAAATCAATATCAATAACTGATAAAATTTTTACAAACGGTCAGGTTGTTACTAAAGATTTGATTGATATAAATACAGTTAAGAGTATTAAAAATAGTTTTGTACCTGACTTTGATGAGAAGTTTTACAACAAATCAAATATTGTCGCTGGTAGTCAAAAAGCACCTAATAAAATAGCGTTATTTAGTGATCCTTTATGTCCATTTTGTATGAGTTATGTGCCTGATTTAATTAATTTTGTAAATAAGTATCCAAATCAATTTGTTCTTTACTATTATCATTTTCCACTTAATATCCATCCAAATGCACCAACTTTAATAAAAGCGGGTTTAGCAGCAAAAAAACTGGGTGTAAAAGATGTTGATATAAAGATATATGAAGAAGCATTTGATTTTGAAAAGAGTGATGAAAAATTGGTCCTAGATAAAGTTAATAAACTTTTAGGAACAAAAATTACGCTTAAAGAATTAAATCAAGAAGATATACTAAAACATATGCAAGATGATATGAATATAGTTAATGCTTTAGGATTAAATGGGACTCCAAGAGTATTTGTAAACGGTAAAATTGATCCAACAAGAAATTCATATAAAAATTTAATAAAGAAGTAAAAATGAAAAAATTAATTATCGCAACAAGAGAGAGTAAACTAGCAATGTGGCAAGCAGAGCATATACAAGAACGTTTACAAGTTGCACAACCAAATTTAGAAGTAGTTATTAACTCCATGACTTCAAAAGGTGATCAAATTCTTGATACTCCACTAGCTAAAATAGGTGGGAAAGGATTGTTTACAAAAGAGTTAGAGACTTCTATGCTTGCAGGAGAGTCACACATAGCAGTTCACTCTTTAAAAGATGTACCTATGGAGTTTCCAGACGGTTTAAAACTTGCAATCATTACAAAACGTCATGACCCAAGAGATGCACTTCTTTCACAAAAATATGCTTCTATTGAAGATCTGCCACAAAATGCAGTTGTTGGAACAACAAGTCTAAGAAGAAGAATGCAGATACTTAAAATCAGACCAGATTTGACTATAAAAAATCTTCGTGGTAATGTGAATACACGTATAAGAAAGCTTAAAGAGGGACAATATGATGCTATCATCCTTGCAAGTTCTGGTATAAAAAGACTTGGACTTCAAGAAGAAGTAGAGTATTTTACTCCTATCAGTGAAGAGCTTATGATACCAGCGATGGGGCAGGCTGCTCTTGGTATTGAGATAGTTGACACTCCTGAGGTTGCAAAGATTGTGGAAGTTCTAAGAGATGAAGAAGCAACAGTAGAAACAACTATTGAGAGAGAATTTGTTCGTGTTCTTGAAGGTGGTTGTCAAGTACCAATAGGAATCAATGCTAAACTTGATGGAGGAAATGTAAGTGTACAAGCTTTGGTTGGGCTTCCTGATGGTGAAGAAGTTATTTATGAGAGACTTACATGTAACAAAGATGAGTATACAACTAAGGGTGAAGAATTAGCAAAACTTTTCATTGAACGTGGAGCAAAAGAGTTACTAAAAAAAGCCGAACACATAGCGATGACTGAGGTATTTTAATGGAAGAGATAATAAAAGAATTAAAAGAGAAAAATCTTTTACGTATAATAGATGAGGAACTTGATGTAGATTTAGAGATTCCACATGTCGCATATGTTGAGATAAAAAAAGAGGACTCTAAAGCTCTTTTATTTACAAATCCAGTATCAAAAAGACTAAATAAAAAATTTGATATGCCAGTTTTGATGAATGTTTTTGGTTCATACGAAGCTACAGAGCTTATTTTTGAAAAACATCCTGATGACATAGCAGATGAGATAGAGAGTTTACTTCATATGAAACCACCAGTTGGTTTTATGGATAAGCTTGGTATGCTTGGAAAGCTTTTTTCTTTGAAAAATGTATTTCCTAAAAGACTCTCTTCTAAAGGCACTTGTCAAAAAATAGTTCAAGACAATGTGGATTTAAATGAGTTTCCAGTTTTAACTACTTGGAGTGAAGATGGTGGTCCTTTTATAACTATGGGACATGTGTATACTCAAAGTCTAGATGGAACTAAACAAAACGTAGGAATGTATAGACTTCAAGTCTATGATAACAAGCGTCTTGGAATGCATTGGCAAATACACAAAGATGGTGCTCACTTTTTTCATGAGTATAAAGAAGCTGGTAAAAAAATGCCTGTTAGTGTTGCTATTGGTGGTGATCCCCTTTATATTTGGTGTGGACAAGCTCCTATGCCAAATGGTGTATTCGAACTTCTTCTTTACGGTCTCATACGTGAAGAAAATGCAAGACTGGTAAAATCACTTACAAATGAAATCTATATACCAGAAGATTCTGATATAGTTATAGAAGGTTTTGTAGATCCAAGTAAGATGGAGATAGAAGGTCCTTTTGGTGACCATACTGGGTATTATACTCTAAGAGAAGAGTATCCTGTAATGGATGTAACTTGTATTACAACAAAAGAAAAACCGGTATACCAAGCAACAGTAGTTGGTAAACCTCCTTTGGAAGATATGTATATGGGTTGGGCGACAGAGCGAATTTTCTTACCACTTTTAAAGACAACTGCCCCTGATTTGATAGATTATAACATGCCTGAAAATGGTGTTTTTCATAATCTTATTTTAGCGAAGATGAAAACTATGTATCCGGGACATGCAAAACAGTTTATGCATGCATTTTGGGGAGTAGGACAGATGAGTTTTGTAAAACATGCCTTTTTTGTTGGACAAAATGCACCAGAATTAAAAAATTATGATGAATTAAGTGATTATATACTAGATCGAATAAGTGTAGAAAATATACTTATAAGTGAAGGAGTATGTGATGCATTAGATCATGCTTCACCAAATGCTTGTTATGGTGGAAAGCTTGGAATTGATTGTACTGGTGATAATGTAACATTTCCTGAGAAAAATATATTGAGTGATGAGAAACTTTATGCTAAAATAACAACATTGGTTCAAGATGTTAAGTCTATAAAGCAGTATAAGACACATACTAAAACACCTGTTGTAGTTTTGGGAGTGGATAAAACAAGACCAACAATTGAGCTTTATGAGGCATTAAAACCTCTTAAAGAACATATGAAGTTGTTAGTATTTGTAGATGCAAGTTCAAATGATCTGAGTAATGTTTATATGCTTATTTGGAGAGTTGTAAACAACATAGATGCTCTACGTGACATATACTTAGAAAAAGAGTATATAGGTATAGATGCAACAAATAAGTCAAGTATAGATGGTTACACAAGAGAGTGGCCAGGTGATACTGATTGTGACCAAAAAGTAATAGGTGACCTTCAAGAAAAAGGTCTGATAACAAAAAACAAGGAGTTTTTAAACAAATACCATGTCTGATTCATCGTCGAAACAGCGGTATTCTTTGGATTTTTTCAAAGAGTTGCCGCGTAACAACAACAAACAACAACAAAAATTAGGTCAAATTATATGACACTACTTTTTATATACTTAGCTATTGCTATTGGTGTATCTTTCCTCTGCTCTATTGTAGAGTCTGTACTTTTATCTTTGAATATGTCACATATAAATGTCATAAAAAAAGATAATGAAAAAGTGGGAAATATTTTAGAAAAATTAAAGACAAATATTAATGAATCTATTGCTTCAATCTTGATATTGAACACTATAGCACATACATTGGGTGCTGCTGGAATTGGTGCAGAAGCTTCAAGACTATTTGGTATTGAATATATGTTTTATATTTCAGCAGTATTGACTCTGTTGATACTATTTTTCTCAGAGATTATACCAAAAACTATTGGAGCACAATACTATAAAGAGTTAGCACATTTAAGTGCATACATCATAAAAAGCTTTATTTTTGTAACTTACCCACTCATAAGAGTATCTCTTTTTATAACAAAAATGATATCTAAAAAAGATTCTAAACACTTTATTACTAGAGAAGAGTTATTAGAAACTGCACTTTTAGTTGAAGATGGTGGGCATATTGATGAAAAAGAATCAGATGTAATTGAGAATGTTTTGGGTCTGAGTAAAAGTAAAGTACAAGATATATTGACTCCTAGAAGTGTTGTTTATGCTTTAGAGAAAAATACAAAAATTACTGACATAATCAAAACAGAAGGTATTATGAAGTTTTCAAGGATACCTGTTTATGATGATACTATAGACAATATTATAGGTATAGTATTTAGTAAACAGATTTTTAAACTTGCTCTTGAAGATAAAACAGCAAATATAGAAGATTTGATGGTACCTATTTTTTCAATTAATGAAAATATTCCTGTATCGTATACTTTAGATATGTTTATAAAAAGAAAAGAACATATGTTTTTAGTAACAGATAGTTATGGTCAAACAGAAGGGATTGTGACTCTTGAAGATTGTATAGAAACTCTTCTTGGTCTTGAAATTATGGATGAACTTGATACTACAGAAGATATGAGAAAACTTGCAAAAGATAAGATGAAAATGAAGCAAAAAGAACAAAATTCATAACAAAGTAGATAAAAATGAGGGTAATACATTATATTATGATATAATTTCCCTCATATTATTTTGGAGACTATTATGCGATTTTCATATAAAAAACTAGTAGATAGATTTAAAATCCCCAGACCAACACTGATAGAATGGCAAAAAAGAGTAAAAAAAGATAAACAAAACTGGAGAGTAAATCATCTTAATTATCTTAGGGAACAATTAGATATTGAAGAACTTACACTTAATGAGTTAAAATCAAAACCATTTTTAACTGAAGATATATTTCTAATTTCAGTTTTTCTTTTTTTCTCACCTAAATACGATTATATGGATAAAGACAGTTTTAAAAAAGAGTTAAGAGCATTTTCTTGTTCAAATAGAAAAAGTATAGAGTATAGGCATGAATTTGCTAAAAAAATTTGGTCAATAGAACTTAATGATGATACGGGAAGAAGAATTGCAAACTATCATAATCTGATGGATATATTAGATTCTTTAACTGCTGCACAATTTGCTCTTTTTATAAGAAAGATTAAACAATTTTTAGAAAAAATTGAAGAGAAGTTAGAACCATCTCATACTGACCTTTTAGATGGTATTACATGGCAAGAACTTCATATGTATGATAAGTCATTTAGTGACAAAGCTATAAAAAAATATTTTGAAGAGTTAGGTATTATCAGTCATCAAAAGAGCTTGTTCTCTTAATGCTGATGCAGCTTTCCCCCAAGTAGATGCATATTGTACTTGGGTTTTGCCAATATTGAATTTTTCTGAGATTATCTCAATTAATTCTTCTTCGCATTTATTAAATTTATCATCTACATGAACAAGCATCATTAGTTCTAATAGTAAAATTCTTTGATTCTTTTGTGTTTTAAATTTATCTAAGCAACTATCTAAGTGATAATTTTCTTTATCAAATATTATATTATCGATTCCCATTTCAGTACAATAGTCTTCAATTTTTATCTTTTCTTTATCTCCAATAATTCCATTTGTATGAGCTAAGTGATGAGCAATATGTAAAAAAGCAAATTTTTCTGGTGTTTCTAGTTGCATTAGTAGCATTAAATATCCTAATTTTTTTTTAAAATTATAAGAGTTTTTGGTTAATATATAGTTAATATTAAGAAAATTTATATATAAGTATGATAGAATGGCAAAATGTTCAATAAAATTGGAGGTTGCTGTGGATAAAAAATCAAAAAAGACAGAACTTATTCTAGAAACATCACTTTTATTGTTTTCCCAAAAAGGCTTTTACTCTACAACTATGCCTGACATTGCAAAAGAAATGGGAATGAGTGTTGGAAATTTCTATAATTACTTCTCTTCAAAGGAGTCATTAGCTCAAGAGCTAATTAGGTATTCATCTAATATAGTAGCTGCAATGATACGTGAAGTTAACGATACAGATTGTAATTCAGAAAAAAAGATTAAGAAAATAGTAACTTTATATTTTAAATTAGCAGAAGAGAAGCCTCAGTATCTAGATTATTTTTTGAGAGTCTATCTGGCAAACAAAGAGATATTTAAAGATGGATGTGAAGGAATGATATGTGTAGCTTCTTTTGTTACAGAAATGATGATTTTCTTTGAAGAAGGTGTTAGAAAAGGGGAGCTGAGGAATCAAAGCTTTTTCTCTGCTTTTGGTCTTTTTATGGGTTACCTTGGAGGGTTTGTATTTTTAAATGGTGAGCATATACTTGAAGATGATTTGACGTTTTTTATTGAAGATGTTTCATACAACATATATCAAGCTTTGAAAGTTCATGAAGACTCTTAAACGCTCATCTATAGTATGGTTACAAGGACTTACATGTAATGGAAACTCTCATTCTTTTCTTAATTATCCTAGTATGGATATTTTTTCAAAATCATTTGAGATATTACATCATCCCCAAATAAATACACCTTATACTATTGAAGATATTCTTTCGTCTAAGAAGCAAATTGATTTCCTTGTTATAGAAGGAGCCTTTAGTAAAAATGAAAAGATACTTAGTAGATTTGAATACTCATTTAATGAACTTATAGATAGATTATCAAAAAAAGCAAAATATATTATTTGTGCAGGAAGTTGTGCTAGTTATGGAGGTATTTTTCGTCTTCAAAATGAAAAAGAAATTTTTGGAGGAGTTTTTAGTGGAAAAGACAAAGGTGGTTATTGGACTGAGAATCCAAAAGTTATAAATATATCAGGATGTCCTATGCATCCTAGGTGGTTTGTTGAAACTCTTTTAAAATTGCATTATGAAGATAAAATATCATTAGATGAGTTTAAAAGACCTAAGGAAATTTACTCTTATTTAGTTCATCACGGTTGTTTAAGAAATGAGTATTTTGAATGGAAGGTTGATTGTAAAGATTATGGTTTAAAAGAGGGCTGCCTTTTTTATGAACATGGTTGTCAAGGTCCGATGACACATGCAAATTGTAATAAAATACTTTGGAATTGTGTTAGTAGTAAAACTAGGGCAGGTTCTGCTTGTCTCGGTTGTACAGAATTTGACTTTCCTAAAAATAGACTTTATGAAACTCAAAAAAATATGTCACTTCCTGCCACACCTTATGGTATAAGTAAGCGTGCTTACTACTCTGTTACAGGAGTTATAAAAGGTTTTAAAATAGATAGATTAGAAAAGAGGTTGTATGAAGAAGATAACTAAAGAGATACTTCAACGTGTTGAAGGTGAAGCTATACTTGAGTTAGATTGGGAAGAAAGTAAAATCTCTTATGCAAAAATAAAATTTCTTAATTTTCGTGGAATTGAAAAAATATTAGAAGGCAGACCTTTTTTAGATGCCCTTGCTATTACTCCTCGTGTTTGTGGCATATGTAATACTTCACATATAGTTGCATCAATTAATGCCATTGAAAATGCCTATACTTCAATAGGAATTGATATAAATCTGTCAAAAAAAGCAAAGCAAATTCGAGAATTTGCTTTAAATGCTGAGAAAATACAGAACCATATAAAATGGTTATATTTTTCTGTACTACCAGAGATATTAAAATTAAATGATGAAGATGAACAAAGTTTAAAAGCTTTTGAAGGAAAAGAGTGGATAAAAGCTCAAAAAACATGTTCTGAGATATTAAAATCGATGGCTATTTTTACTGGGCAATGGCCTCATAGTTCCTTTTGTATGATAGGTGGTGTCACATGTGATCCAACACAAGGAGATTTATATGAAGCTTCACGTTATTTGGAAAATGTTGTGGAATTTTGCGAGAAAGAAATATTTGGGTTATCAATAGAGGAGTTTTTATCGTTTGATTCATCCATACAAATCATGGCAACAAAAGGTAGTTTAAAAAAAACTGTAGAAGTTCTTGTACACAAACAATTAGCCAATATTGGAAAAAGTCATGATAGGTTTATATCTTTTGGAAATAGTAATAAAAAGAAATCTAAAAAATGTGTTGGAACAAGAGTAATAAATGCAGATGTTAATTTTGTAAGTGAGAGTTTAAAAAATAGTTTTTTTAAAGAGGGTGGATATACTTATTCAAAAAGTGCAATGTATAAGAAAAAATACTTTGAAACTGGACCAATTGCAAGAATGATGATAGTAAAAAACCCACTTATTAGAGATTTTCATAGAAAAAATAAAGATTCTATATTAACAAGAGTTGTTTGTAGAGTTTCTGAAATTGCTCATCTTTTAAATAAGTCAAGAAAACTACTAAATGAGATAAATTTGGGTGAACCATCTTGTGTAAGTCCTAAAAAGCCATATAGTTCTATAAATGCTACTGGAATAGGTTTTTGTGAAGCAGCCAGAGGCTCTTTAATACATAAAATTGAGATAAAAAAAGGCTTGATAGCAAGTTATGATATTATAACTCCAACTGTATGGAATCTTGGAAATGGAAGTAAGGACGAACCTGCAGTAGCACAACAAGCTATTATTGGACTTAAAAGCGTAACAGAGTCTGATTTAGTATTTAAAGCCTTTGATGTTTGTGCCGTTTGTACAACACAATAAAAGCGTCACAAGTTAATAACTTAAAAACCTCCTTAGAATTGTATAATTTAAACTTTTTTTAAAAAAACACTCTTTTTATCCTATTTAAATGTTTCATATATACTCAAATATGCTTTTTTTTAACTAATATAAAGTAAATTATAACGATTATAATTAAAATTCAGTAAAATTATAAATGAATAATCATTCAGAAATGAATGGAGTTCTTGATGAGAGAAAAAACCACATAGGAGAAACTGATGGAACAAACAAAACTGTACCAAAATATTTCCGCTAGACTTGGTGAACTTGAGAAGTTTGCACCAATGAAAGAGGATATGTCAATAGCACAGTTAATGGATGAGAAAGGTGTCAGTCGTCGTGACTTTATGAAATGGGCTGCTGGAATGACAGCAATGCTATCTTTACCTTCTTCTTTTACACCACTTATGGCTCAAGCTGCTGAGTTAACTGATCGTTTACCTGTAGTATGGCTACATATGGCAGAGTGTACTGGATGTAGTGAGAGTCTTTTAAGAACTGACGCACCTGGTATTGATAGTTTAATATTTGATTATATTTCTTTAGAGTATCATGAAACAATTATGTCTGCTGCTGGATGGCAAGCTGAACATAACTTGGAGAATGCAATAGAAAAGTATAAGGGTAAATATATACTTATGGTTGAGGGTGGAATACCAACTAAAGATAATGGAATGTATCTTAAGATTGGACCACAGGCTCATACAGGCCTTGATATTGCACAAAATGCTGCAGAATCAGCTGCTGCTATTTTTGCGATTGGAACATGTTCAAGTTTTGGTGGTGTTCAAGCAGCATACCCTAATCCAACTGGAACAAAAGGACTAAGTAAAGTAACTAATAAACCAGTTATTAATGTACCTGGTTGTCCTCCAAGTGAAAAGAATATAGTAGGTAATGTACTTCATTATATCCTTTTTGGAACTCTTCCTGCACTAGATGCATTTAGTCGTCCAAAATGGGCTTATGGACTTAGAATTCACGATCTTTGTGAAAGACGCGGTCGCTTTGATGCGGGCGAATTTGTACAAGAATTTGGTGATGAGGGTGCTAAAGAAGGTTACTGTCTTTACAAAGTTGGTTGTAAAGGACCTTATACTTTTAATAACTGTAGTAGAGAGAGATTTAATCAACACACATCTTGGCCAGTTCAAGCAGGTCATGGTTGTATTGGTTGTAGTGAACCAGATTTCTGGGATGCTATGGGACCATTTGAAGAGCCTCTTGGTAATAGATTATATCATACTGTTTATGGAGAAGGTGCAGATAAGACTTCCGATAAAGTTGGTGTAGCACTACTTAGTGCAACAGCAGTTGGTATCGCAGCACATGCAGCTATCGCAGCCGTAAAAGGCTCTCCAAAAACTGATGAAAGCTAAGAAGGATTATTAAATGAGTAAAAGAATTGTAGTTGACCCTATTACTAGAATTGAGGGACACTTAAGAGTTGAAGTTGTTGTTGATGACAACAATAAAGTTACAGAAGCATATTCTTCTGCAACATTATGGAGAGGATTAGAAAATATCCTTAAAGGAAGAGACCCAAGAGATGCAGGTTTCTTTACACAAAGAATTTGTGGTGTTTGTACGTACTCACACTATAAAGCAGGTATTATGGCTGTTGAAGATGCGCTAGGCATTGAAGCACCATTAAATGCTAAATTAACAAGAACATTGATGAATGCAGCACTGTTTATGCATGATCATCCTGTTCATTTTTATCACTTACATGGTCTTGACTGGGTTGATGTAGTTTCTGCTTTAAGTGCTGATCCTGCAAAAGCTAGTAAAGATGCATTTAAATATACTGAAACACCAATGTATACAGGTGAAGATCACCTTAAAATGGTACAAAAAAGAGTAGCTGAGTTTGTAAAAAAAGGACACCTTGGACCATTTGCTAATGCATATTGGGGACATCCTACATATAAACTAACTCCTGAGCAAAACTTAATTGCAGTATCTCATTACCTAGAAGGTCTTAAGATACAAAGAACTGCTGCTCAAATGATGGCTATCTTTGGTGCAAAACAACCACATCCACAGAGTCTTACTGTTGGTGGTGTTACATGTATTATGGATCTTCAATCTCCATCACGTTTAGGAGAATATTTAGTTAAGTTTCAAGAAGTTAAAGCATTTATCGATAATTGTTATTATCCTGATGTTGTTATGGCTGGAGGCATGTATGCTGGAGAGCCTAGTGTTAACGCTGGTCTTGGTACTGCTAACTTATTTACTCATCAAGAGTTTCCATTAAGTGCAAATGAGTATATGTTTGAAAGTGGTGTTATGATGGCTGCAGATGTTGTAGCATTAGTAACTGGAAAACCATTTAAAGTTGAAGAGTTAGATGAGAGTAAGATTACAGAAGAAGCAACTCATGCTTGGTATAAAAATGATGCTGCACTTCATCCTTATAATGGTGAAACAGATCCTAACTATACTGGACTTAAAAAGGCTCAAACTGTAAATCATAATGGTGAAGAAGTTGAAACAAATGTAGTTCAAGAAAGTGGAAAATATACTTGGATTAAAGCACCTCGTTATGATGGTAAACCTCTTCAAGTAGGACCTTTAGCAAATATAGTTATTAACTATGCAAAAGGTAATGAACGTGTTGTTAAAGTTGTAAATCAATTCTTAAAAGATACTGGTCTTCCTATAACAGCAGTTGCATCTACTTTAGGGCGTACAGCGTGTCGTATGCTTGAAGCAAAAATAATTGCTGATAATGCTTTAGAAGCTTTCAATGCACTTATTGAAAATTTAAAAGTTGATGATACTACTTGTGCTACTTATAAAGTTGACAAAACTAAAGAGTATAAGGGACGCTATATTGGACATGTTCCTCGTGGTGTTTTAAGTCACTGGGTTAGAGTAAAAAATGGTGTAATTGAGAATTATCAAGCTGTTGTTCCATCAACTTGGAATGCTAGTCCAAAAGATGCAAATGGAGTTAGAGGACCATATGAAGAGTCTCTAATCGGATTGCCTATAGCTGATTTATCACAACCATTAGAGATAATAAGAGTTATACACTCTTTTGATCCTTGTATTGCTTGTGCTGTTCATGTTATGGATACAAAGGGTAATGAGATGGGTTCTTATAAAATAGATCCTAGTGCATAAGACAAAAGGAGAATTAAATGCCAAAAAGAAAGATTGAATTTGAATTTTCTGCTGGTTTACGCTGGACACACTGGCTTAGAGCTATAGCAATATTTGCTTTAACAGTGACTGGTTTTTATCTTGCTTATGTCTTTGTTGCACCAGCAGCATCGGATGAACCAGTATTGTTTTTAAATGCAAAGTTTAGAATGTGGCACCAAATTGCAGGATTTTTATTGATTGCAGTTACTCTGTTTAAAACTTATTTATTCTTAATTGATAAGGTAAGTTTAAAAGAAAGAATAGCTTTTATGGACTTTATAAGTCCTAAGATTTGGTTTGGACAGATAAAATATTATCTGTTTTTAGGAGAACACCCAAAATTGCGTGGAGCTTATAATCCACTTCAATTTATAGCATATATTGGTTTATATGCAATGATATTTGCAATATGTATTACAGGACTTGTTTTATATGTTCACAATTTTCATGAGGGTTTAGGTGGTTTACTGTATGATTATATGCGTCCACTAGAAGTTATGATGGGAGGACTAGCAATGGTTCGTGAAATTCATCATATAGCTATGTGGGGTATATTGATTTTTGTTCCTGTTCATATTTATATGGCAATCTTTAACTCAATTATGGGTCAAGAAGGATCAATTGATTCAATCGTCAGTGGTTACAAGTTCGAAAAACGCGATCACTAAGAAGCTAAAGTGAAGATTTTAGCCTTAGGAATAGGTAATGTAGTGTGCGCCGACGAAGGAGTTGGCGTGCACTTGTGCCGTACTATTGAAAAGAATTATAAGTTTACTTCAGAAGAACACTCTATTACTTTTGTTGATGGTGGAACATTAGCAGAACGTCTTATCCCTATTATCGTTGAGTATGATTATATGATTATGTTTGATTGTGTTAGTGCAGATGATGGAGAAATAGGCGATGTTTATTTCTTTGATTTTGATAATGTACCCAATGCTATTAATTGGCAGGGAAGCGCTCATGAAGTTGAAATGCTTCAGACGCTAATGATGATGGATATGGTTGGGGATAGACCAACAACTAAAATTATTGGTATAATACCTGAAGTTATTTCAGATACAACACTATATATGAGTGAACCAGTTATCACAGGTAGTGCTTTAATGGAAAAAACTTTCCTAAAACACTTAGATGAACTTGGTGTGAAGTATGAAAAAATCTCAGATTTAGATATACAAGATGTAGCTCAAAGTGCTTGTGAAAGAGATGAAATATAAATATAAAACCATCATAATAGTGATGGTTTTATAAGTTATTTGTTTAAATAGCTTATAAAACTATTATAAACAAGGATTGTGTGATAATGATATTAGCTTTCGAATTTAATTATGTTTCAAAAAATGCACTTTTAGAAAATATGCTTGAATCTATATGTAAAGAGTTTGAGATTTCTTATAAAATAGGAAAAATAGACAATATAGTTAACTTATATGTTGAGGGCGATGAAACAGTACTTACGAATTTCTCTGATTTTATAGCCAAAAGACTTCCTTTATCTATATTTTTTAAATCTACAGCAGTAAATGTTGTTGAAGAGATGAATAATGAGTTAGACAGCATAGAAGATTGTACACTTTGTATTCCTTTTACTCCTAAGACACTTTTTTTAAATAAAGATGAAAAAAGCAGTTGTTTTTTAAATCCGTTGCTTAATAATGAAGTAGGTGTAAGTACGTTTGATGCAAAAGGTATTTTACTAAATGACAACAGTAAAACAGTGATAAGTGCAAATGATACAAAAAGTTTTCAAGCTTTATATGATGAAATTGCAAAGATTATAAAAAATGGAGAAGAGATATATATTAATTCTGCTAGTGGATCTTATGTTATTGGCAAGTTAGATGTTGGTTTTAAAAAAACAGAAGATTTTATTGTAGTTCCCACTGAC
>CBDLTN010000038.1:0-17784 GCA_965306065.1 uncultured Sulfurospirillum sp.
TAGCAAATGAGATTATTTTGATGTTTCTTGAAAACAGAACAAATCCTATAACACTCATAACAAAAGCCCTGACAACCGATGGAGTCATATCTATAAAATATGTGTAACTTCCTAGCATTAAAAAAACTATAAAAGCTAAATCAGCAGTTCTGTTTCTATAAGGAAAATATCTGTCTTGAAAAAAAGTATAAATAGGCTTCAAAAGAAAAAATAAAATTGTACTCAAAATTCCAAGATGAAACCCACTAATGGCCACTAAATGAGCAATTCCCCACTTAGTAATATCTTCTCGTAGCTCTTTTGAAATAGGAATTGCAAAAAATAGTGCATTGTACAACTCTTTTGATACAGTGTTCGTATGTTGATCTTCAACAAACTCAATTAAACTATTTTGTTCACTTTTTTTCTTTACATGTAAAGATTTCGTTGACGCATAGAAACCTTTTAAATAGTCATAAAATTCTATTTTATCTGTATAAAAAATCACCTTTAATTCATCATTTCTGTTTACATGTAAAGGTTTCCAATATGTCGTATAAAAAGTAAAATCTTTATTTTTTAGTTTTAAAACTATATAGGATTTATCTTTTTTACTCTTTTTTTCATAATGATTTATAACTTTTGCAATTGTTACATGTAAAGAATAAGTTTTTATCTGTTTATATTTATAAAACTCGAATAAAAGTGAAAGAGAAAAGAGAGCCACTAATACTAAAAGAGTATAAAAAATTTCTCTTTTAGTATTGAAAAGTGGCAAACTTTTCATTAGATTTGAGGCAATCCACCCAGTGTTGGTTCTTGGGCTGGTATATTTGATTCGTCATATACTATTTGGACTGGAATTCCACCAGAATCGATAAACTTCGTACAAGATTTTTGGAAAACCATATTTACAACCCCTATAGGACCATTTCTATTTTTTCCTATGATAAGTTCTGCATTCTCTTCTGGTTTATCAAAAAATGTACTTTTGTACTCTTTTCCTTCTGTTCTAGCTTTTTGTTCCTTATCCTTCTCTTCACGCATACGATAAATATCATCACGATAAACAAACATAATCAAATCGGCATCCTGCTCAATTGCACCTGATTCACGAATATCACTCATCATTGGACGCTTATCATTACGACTCTCAACACCACGGTTTAACTGAGAAAGAGCGATGATAGGCATTTCAAGCTCACGAGCTAGAAGTTTCAAGCCACGAGATATATCACTTACTTCTTGATGTCTGTCTTTATTGCCAGCTCCTGTCATCAACTGCAAATAATCGATAATACAAAGTGAAATTTCAGGATGTTGAGTTTTGAGTTTTCTTAGTTTAGATCTTACATTGTGGATATTTACACTACCATTGTCATCAACAAAAAACTTTTTTGTACTCATAGTATCAACAGCCCCATTAAGTCTACTCCACTCATCATCACTCATATCACCAACTTTAAGTTTTTGAAGAGGTATAGAAGTCTTAGCACTAAGCATCCTAAGCATTAACTGCTCAGCTGGCATCTCTAGTGAAAATATAGCTACACCCTTATTATCATCAAGTACTTGTTGAGCAAGATTTAGTGTAAGTGCAGTTTTACCCATAGCTGGACGAGCTGCGACAATAATCAAATCACCATCTCCAAAACCAGTTGTTAGTCTGTTTAACTCTGCAAAACCAGTATTTAAACCTACTACACCAGCATTTCCTCGTTTTTTCATCTCTAAGATGTGCTCTAACGTTGCATGACTCATCTCAGGAGAATCACGGAACTCTTTATTGCTATTATCTGCTGTTATCTGATAAAGTTTTTGTTGAACTAAATCTACAACTTCACTTGAAGGTAAATCTTTCTCAACTGCAACTTCTTTTATATCTCCCGTTAGTTTTACTAACTCTCTTTTTATTGACTTCTCTCGTATCTCTTCAATATATGCTTTTATTGATGGTAATGGATTTGTTGAAAGTATTTCAAGCATCGCATCTTCATCAAATCTCTCTTCTTGATTTAGCTTTTTTTTGACAAACTCTTCATCAATAGGCAAATCATCTTTTTCACAAGCTTCCATCGCTTCAAAAATATACTTATGTGCAGGTAAATAAAAATCTTTTGCTTTTATAGCTGAAGCAGTCTCCTCAAATGACGCTGGATTAAAAAGAATTGAGCTTAGAACTGAACGTTCTATATTTATATTATGTAAATTATCCATTCTCTTTTGCTGCCTTCTCTACTTCTTGCATAAATCTATCCACTAAAACATCCTCTTTTAATTTTGCTACTACTTCACCTTTGACCATTACCAATCCCTGATTTTTCCCAAAAGCTATAGCAACATCTGCATGCTTTGCTTCACCTATGGCATTAACAACACATCCCATTACTGAGATATTAAGTGGTGTTTTTATATCTTTTACTCTTTTTTCAACCTCAGCAACTGCTTTTACCAAATCTGCTTCAATCCGTCCACAAGTTGGACATGAAATGATATTGACCCCACTTTTTACTACACCACTATCTTTTAGTATAGCTCTTCCTACGTTTACTTCCTCTTCAAGTTCTCCTGTTATAGAAACTCTTAAAGTATCACCAATACCATCAAGTAAAAGTGTTCCTAAAGCAATGGAAGATTTTACTGTAGAGTGAAAAAGTGTTCCTGCCTCAGTAACTCCCAAGTGAAAAGGATGGTCTGTTAGAGGTCTAAGTTTTCTGTATGCTTCAACTGTTCTCTCAACATCGCTGGCTTTTAGGGATACTTTTATATCTCTAAAGCCCAAGTCTTCAAGGTATTTAATATTATAAAGTGCTGATTCAACCATACCTTTTGCAGTTGGTCCATATTTTGTATCAAACTCTTTTTCCAAACTACCAGAATTAACACCAATACGAATCGGAATGTTTCTATTTTGACAAGCTTTTACTACTTCTTTAACTCTGTCTTTGTTTCCAATATTACCTGGATTGATACGGATACAATCCACAACTTCCGCTGCCTTCAATGCTAAACGGTAGTTAAAATGAATATCTGCAACCAAAGGTAGTTGTATCTGCTCTTTGATAGATTTTAATGCATCTGCATCTTCATAATCAGGAACAGCAACTCTTACTATATCGCATCCTGCAAAATGAAGTCTTTTTATCTGCTCCACTGTTGCTTTAACATCACGAGTTTTTGAGTAAGTCATAGATTGCACACTTATAGGGGCATCTCCACCTACTGCTACATCGCCTATATATATTTTGTTTGTTGGGTATCTTTTTATCATATCTTATTATACAAAAAAACTATTAAGAGAAAGATAATGGGTCTATATCTATCTCTACATGTAAATGCTTACACGAGTGAGCAAATCTTAACAACTCTTTGGTATTGGAGCTTCTTAAGAGCATGTTGTATCTGTACTTATTTGCTATTTTTTCTATATTTGCTTTACCATGTCCTACTACTTCTACTTCAGGAAAAAACTTAGTTATTTTTTCAACTTCACTCATAATCTGACTTGCTTTTTCATCTTTTACGTGGCTTATCAAAACTTTTAATAGTTTTTTATATGGAGGATAAATCTCTTCTCTAAAATGCATCTCATCATTTAAAAAAGCTTCATAGTCATTAAAAAATTCTTCAAAAAACTCTCTGTTTTGTGTTTGTATATAAACTTCACCCAAACCTTTTCTACCACTTCTTCCTGCTACTTGAAGCAAAAGTGACATAGCTCTCTCTCTTGCCCTAAAATCTGGCAGATTTAGAATAGTATCTATGCCTATAATAACACTCAAGCCAACACCATGATAATCATGCCCTTTTGCAAGCATTTGGGTTCCTACCAAAACATCAATCTTTTTTTCATTAAAATCTTTGAGTTTAGTCTTTAACTTTTTTTGAGTTGTTACTTCATCACGATCAAACTTTTCAATAAGTTTTTCTGGAAAAATTTCTTGAAGCCTTTTTGTTACTTCTGCTGTTCCAATTCGGTTTGAACGCATATGTGTAGAGTGACAACTAGGACACTCTTTTGGAACAGCTTGAGCAAAGTTACAATAATGGCATTTTAGAGCATTTGAATTTACATGTAAACTCATCCCAACCGAACAAAAAGGACATTGTACCTTCTCACCACACTCCCCACAAGCTATATACTTAAAGTTTGCACGTGTAGGAAGAAATACAATCACTTGAGAATCTTTTTCTAAGTGTTCAGCTATCTTTCCTATCATAGGATTTGAGAGTTCATTGTTCGCGTGTTCAAAATAGATAGCTTTTGTAGAAGGATAATATGTACCTTGAAGTCTATGTCTAGGCAGATTCTTAAAACTTCCCAATGAAGGAGTTGCACTTCCTAAAACTACTTTTGCATTTTTTCTTTTACCAAATAAAAGTGCCAAGTCACGTGCATTGTAACGTGGTCTTTGGTTTGATTTGTAGCTGTCATCGTGCTCTTCATCTACTACTATCAAACCAAGATTTGATACTGGAAGAAAAAGCGCCGAGCGTGTTCCTGCAACGACAGAAAGTTCTCCATTTGCTAAAGTTTTTAAAATCTCCTCTTTTTTCTTTTTAGTAACTTTTGAATGCCAAAGCCCCACTCTATCACCAAAAGCATCTTTGAGTCTTTTTTTTGTTTGCGGAGTTAAACCAATCTCAGGCATAAGAAAAATTGCTTTTTTACCACTGTTTATCGTCTCTTCTATAGCTTTTATGTAAACTTCTGTTTTACCACTTCCTGTATCACCAAACAGAAGTGACCTCTCATGTTTCATTATAAACTCATAAGCTTTTTGTTGCTCTTTTGAAAGAGTTATATCAGTGTTTATAGTAACATCTACATGTAAAGAGTTTTTAGATATAGGAACAAAAAGATTCAAAGCATCACCAAGTGAACAAACATAATACTCACTAATAAACTTTGCAATGCTCAAAGTCTCTTCACTAAAGAACTCGTCTTTTACTGAGAGTATATCTGTACATTCAAAATCTGGTTTTTGAATTTTTGAGATAACCACACCAAATCTAGATTTTGAGTTAAGAGTAACCTCTACAATGTTACCTTGTTTTAACTCTTCTTCGTAAGTGTATGTAAGAGGAGATAAAGGAGAATTTAAAAGAGAAACTAGATAATGCAAGCTATTGAGTTAAAGTAGTACAGTCAGTAGAATTTGTACATATAAATGTGCCATTAGTATTTGTATATGTAAATGTTGCTACATTTCCTGGAGTTAATTGTAATCTGTATGTAGTATTATTATCTTTTATCCATCTCCCTGAAGCTAAAGTATCAACAGCTAAAATAGGATTTTCTAAGATATTCTCAGGATTACCTGGAGCTATATAAAACAAATTTGCATTATTAGTAGTAGCTACTGCTACATCTAAATTGTCAGGATAGTAACTATTTGTCTGTCGATTTCCTCGTAAAAGGTTACGTGATTTTTGCATAGCAATTCCACTTCGTATTGAAGCAACCTGACTTTTACCTTTAACTAAAACAGCGTCATCTCTCGTTGCACCCAATCTAGGTATAGCAACCGCAGCTAATATACCAAGTATAACAATAACCCAAACAAGTTCAATCATAGTAAAGGCAGGATTTAATCCTACCTTTTCATTATTTTTAACTACCACTGAACTCTTTGTCCACCAACACTATATGTTCTATTTAAATCATTTCCTGCTATTGCTGCTTGAACATCAGTACAAAGCGCGCTAGCTCCAGCACCAACTGCATTCATTCCAACTGTAAAGTTTCCATCTGCCGCTGCAGCAGCCGTTGAATTAAAGTCTACACAGTTTTGATTATCTACTACATAACTCCACCCCGTTGTTAGATTTGCATCAGCACTCATTCCTACATTTGTCATATCATTTGAATCATCAAAGCTTCCTCTAGCAGTATAATATGCAGTTATATCACTAACTGCCGTTGACAATTCTTGTGCAGCTTTAGCAATATTTGCATCATCTCTAGTAGCTGCGAGTCTTGGGATGGCTACTGCAGCCAAAATACCTAAAATAACGATTACGAAAATTAATTCGATCATAGTAAAACCTTTTTTCATGGTTTACTCCTTTGTTTAATTTGATTGATACACTTATCAATCTATGACTAAATTCTATTCCTTTACATGTAAAAATCAGCTTAAACTACGTCATTAATCCTATCAACTATCTTTTTATATTCATCTTTACTCAAATACTCATCGTAACTTTTTTGTACATAAGCATACAGAAGCTCTTTTGTCTCTATAGTCTTTTTTTCGCCAAATGTTTTTTTAAAATCCTCTTCAAAGAATTTAGAAAACTCTTCATCTAGTGTTATATCAAAATCTTTTGAGCCTACAGAGACAGTCAGCTTACTCATCTTTTAAGAACTTCCTCAATCTTGCCAAATATCTCATCTGACTCTATATCTTTGTTCATCAAGTCTTCTTCTAGTTTCTCTATTTGTATATTTTTTGCTTCATTTTGTGCTTTTAGAGTAACTACTTCTTGTCTTAGTGTATCGTTTTGAGATTTCATCTCCTCAAATCTTGTCAACAGATCATCTACTTTTTGTGATAGTTTATTTACTGTAACTTCTTCTTTTAACTCATCGAACATTATGCTTCCTTTACTTCAAATCATGCACTTACACAATCTGTATTAATAACTTTGGTATAATTGTAACAAAAAAAAGTAAAAAAATGGCAAACTTTCAACTAAATAGCAAATTTTCTCCCGCAGGTGACCAACCTCAAGCTATAGATAGACTCACCGCATCTATAAAAAAAGGAAATCAGTATCAGACTTTAGTAGGTGTAACAGGAAGTGGTAAAACTTTTACTATGGCTCAAATCATTGCTCAACTTCAGATGCCAACTCTTATCATGACACATAACAAAACCCTTGCAGCTCAGTTGTATAGTGAGTTCAAAGGTTTTTTTCCTAAAAATCATGTAGAGTACTTCATAAGCTACTATGATTACTATCAACCTGAAGCTTATATCCCTAGAAGTGATTTGTTTATAGAAAAAGACAGTTCTATCAATGATGAACTTGAACGCTTGAGATTGTCAGCTACCACATCTTTGCTTAGTTTTGATGATGTTATCTGTGTGGCTTCAGTTTCAGCGAACTATGGACTTGGTGACCCTGCTGAATACAAAGAGATGGTTCAAGCTGTAGAAGTAGGTCAAGAGATAAACCAAAAAACTCTTCTTTTACAACTTGTTGATATGGGATACAAAAGAAACGACAACTTTTTTGACAGAGGTTGTTTTAGAGTTAGTGGTGATGTGGTTGATATTCATCCTGCTTATAATGAAGAAGAAGCAGTCAGAATAGAGTTTTTTGGAGATGAAGTTGAATCTATCTACTACTTTGAGACTTTTAGCAATAAAAAACTTGAAGACCTGAACAAAGTAATTATTTATGCAACCAACCAATTCATAGTTGGTCAAACCCGTCTTGCAAGTGCTATTAAACAAATAGAAGATGAACTTGGTAAAAGGTTGGAATTTTTACAAAAAGAGGACAAACTAGTAGAGTATCAACGTCTAAAAAGCAGGGTTGAGTTTGACTTGGAAATGATGCAAGCAACTGGAGCTTGTAAAGGAGTTGAGAACTACTCTAGATATTTAACAGGCAAAAAAGAGGGTGAAACTCCTTATTCTATGTTTGACTACTTTGAGGCAATCGGAAAAGAGTTTTTAGTCATAGTTGATGAGTCCCACGTTAGTCTTCCACAATTTCGTGGTATGTTTGCAGGGGATAGAAGTAGAAAAGAGGTTTTGGTAGAGTATGGATTTAGATTACCAAGTGCATTAGATAATCGTCCTTTAATGTTCGATGAATTTATAAACAAAAAAACACAATTTCTTTTTGTTTCAGCAACCCCAAGCCCAATCGAAACAGAGCTTAGTGGTGAGAATATGGCTGAACAGATAATAAGACCAACAGGACTACTTGACCCTAATGTAGAAATACTAGATTCTGAGTTTCAAGTGGAAACTCTTTATGATGAGATAAAAAAAACTATAGAAAAAAACGAGAGAGTATTAGTAACCACTCTTACAAAAAAGATGAGTGAAGAGCTAAGCCGATACTATGCCGAACTTGGTTTAAAAGTCAAATACATGCACTCTGATACTGATGCAATTGAGAGAAATCAAATCATAAGGGCTTTAAGACTTGGTGAGTTTGATGTACTAATAGGAATAAACCTACTAAGAGAGGGTTTAGACCTACCTGAAGTATCACTTGTAGCAATTCTTGATGCAGACAAAGAAGGATTTTTAAGAAGTAAGACTAGTCTAGTACAAACCATGGGAAGAGCCGCTAGAAATGTCAATGGACGAGTTATCATGTTTGCAAAACGCATAACTGATTCTATGAAATATGCAATAGAGTTAACGCAAGAAAGAAGAAAAATACAAGAAAAGTTTAACAAAGAAAACAATATAACACCACAATCAACTACAAGACTACTCGATGAAAATCTAAAAGTTGAAGATGTTGGCGAACTTTTTAATAAAATGGATAAAAAAGACAAAATCCCACCTAGTGAAAAGAAAAAAATACTAAAAGAGATGACAAAAGCAATGCACGAAGCTGCAAAATCTTTAGAATTTGAAAAAGCAGCAAAACTAAGAGATGATATAGCACGTTTACGTAAAGCATAAATTATGTTATAATTAGCTTAATAAGACTTCTAATTTTTCAAGGAGTTAGTTATGCAAGTTGGTGGCTTTTTAGATTCATCATTGACTAGGGTTTCAAATCCATATGAGATGAGTATTGTCGAAAAAACCTCCGAAGATACAAAAGAAGTATCAAAAAAAGAAGAACTAACTTCTGCTCAAAAATCACTTATAGCTCAACTTCAAGCAACTGACCAAAAAGTAAGAGAACATGAGGCTGCACACATTGCAGCTGGCGGAAGTGTCATACGAAGTGGAGCAAATTTTACCTACACACAAGGACCTGATAAAAAACTTTATGCAACAGCCGGTGAAGTAAGTATAGACACTTCTACTGAAGCAACCCCGCAAGAAACTATCCCAAAAATGCAACTAGTTCGTGCAGCTGCTCTTGCTCCTTCAGACCCAAGCAGTACAGACTACCAAGTAGCTTCAACTGCTACTATGCTAGAGATGCAAGCTAGAATTGAGCTTTCACAACAACTTAGAGATGAATTGGCAGAAAAAAACATCTCAAAATATGCGAACAATGAGGAGAGTGAATCTAACTTTTCTACTTATGCTTAACTTCACATAATCTTTTTTGTGATAAAATAAGCAAAAATCAAAAGGAGTGTGTAGTGCCTAATATAAGTGACCCAAAAAACTTCATTAATAGAGAGTTGTCTTGGTTAAGATTTAATACAAGAGTGCTAAATGAGTCTACTAAAAAAGATTTACCACTGCTTGAGCGTTTAAAATTTCTAGCTATTTATGCCACTAATCTTGATGAATTCTATATGATAAGAGTAGCAGGACTGAAACAGCTTTTCTCTGCTGGTGTTATAGTTACAGGTACTGATGAAATGACCCCTTTAGATCAACTTAGAGAAATAAGAAGTTATCTCTCCGATGAGAAGGAAACGCTTCAAAACAACTATAAAAGTATAGTTAGACAACTAGAAGAAGAGAACCTTTTTATAACCAATTATTGTGAGCTAAACAAAGAACATAAGAAGATAGCAGATGATTATTTTTTCTCAAATATATTGCCTGTATCTGTTCCTATCGCCGTCAATGCAACACACCCTTTTCCACATCTAAATAATCTAAGTTTTTCTTTAGCTGTTAAATTGCAAGACGAAAAAGGATCTGGAAATTTTAAATATGGAATGATAAGAATCCCTAGAGTACTTCCTCGTTTTTACCAAGTATCTGATAATATCTATATACCGGTTGAGAGTATCGTTAAACGACATGCAGAAGAGATATTTCCTGGTTATAAACTTATATCATCTGCTGCATTTAGAGTAACAAGAAATGCTGATATGGTGATAGAAGAAGAAGAAGCCGATGATTTTATGATGATTATGGAACAAGGTCTTAAGCTTCGTCGTCGTGGTGCTTTTGTTAGACTTGAGATAGAAGAAAATGCAGATGAAGATTTAATGAAATTTTTAAATTCACATATGCAAATTTTTTCAAAAGATATTTATGAGTACAAAATACCTCTAAATTTAGGTGCGCTTTGGCAAATTATCAATAACAAAGACTTTTCATACTTAACTCTTCAACCACACAATCCAAAAATATTGCCTCCATTTAGTAAAAATGAGTCTATTTTTAAAATACTTTCCAAACAAGATGCACTTTTACTTCACCCATATGAGAGTTTTGACACAGTTACACAACTACTAAAAGAAGCATCTAAAGATCCCAATGTAGTATCAATCAGAACTACACTTTATAGAGTAGAAAAGAACTCACAAATTATACAAGCTTTAATAGATGCTGCAAGTGATGGCAAGCAAGTGACTGTTATGGTTGAACTTAAAGCAAGATTTGATGAAGAGAACAATCTTCACTGGGCAAAAGCACTAGAACAAGCTGGTGCTCATGTTATCTATGGTATTACAGGATTTAAAATACATGCTAAAGTAACACAAGTGATACGTCAAGAAGCAGGTGTATTAAAGTTTTATATGCACTTAGGAACTGGTAACTATAATGCTTCAACTGCAAAAGTTTATACTGATGTAAGTCTTCTTACATGTAGAGACACCTTTGCTAAGGATACTACTACGTTTTTTCATATACTATCAGGATTTTCAAAAAATAAAAAACTGACAGATTTAAAAATGTCTCCAACACAGATAAAACCAAAACTTATTTCACTAATAAATGCTGAGGCAAAAGCTGGAAATGAAGGATGTATCATACTTAAAATGAATGCACTTGTAGATACCGATGTTATTAAGGCATTATATAATGCTTCTAAAGCAGGTACAAAGATTGATTTGATAATTAGAGGAATATGTTCTTTACGTCCAGGTGTTGATGGATTAAGTGAAAATATAAAAGTAAAAAGTATCATCGGAAAATATCTTGAGCATGCAAGAGTATTTTATTTTAAAAATGCGGAACCAACTCTTTTTATCGCTAGTGCAGATTGTATGCCTAGAAATCTAGAGAGAAGGCTAGAGCTTATGACTCCAATATATGAAAAATCTCTTCAAGAAAAACTTTTTGAGATGCTTCAATTACAAATTACTGATAATATACTTAGCTGGAATTTAAACAGTGAAGGCGAATATGAAAAGACCGAAAAAGGTAAAGATAAAGCAATAAACAATCATATTATTTTAGAAGAGTATATAAACAAAATATATAAAACTATGAAAAAAGATACAACTTCTAGTAAAGCCGAAAACTTAGCAAGAAAGCTATTTAAGGAGAGCTAATGGTATTTGAAGGTAAATCGCCAAAAATAAAAAAAAGTGTATTTGTTGCTCCTAGTGCTGATATTATAGGAGATGTCAAAATCGGGAAAGACAGTTCAGTGTGGTTTGGTTGCGTGATTAGAGCAGATGTTCATAAAATAAAAATAGGAAAACGCACAAATATACAAGATTTGAGTATGCTTCATGTTACTCACTTCACAAAAGAAGATAAAAGTGATGGTAATCCTACTATTATAGGAGATGATGTAACTATTGGTCATAGAGTTATGCTTCATGGTTGCGAAGTACAAGATGCTTGTTTAGTGGGTATGAGTGCTACTATACTTGATGGAGCAGTAATAGGCAAAGAGTCGATTATTGGGGCTGGCTCACTTGTTACAAAAAATAAAAAGTTTCCACCTCGTTCTTTGATAGTGGGAAGTCCTGCTAAACGAATCAGAGAATTAAACGATGATGAAGTAGCTTCGCTTTATGAATCTGCAAAAAATTATATTGATTATAAAAATAGATATCTTTAAAGTTTATCTTTAACTTTTTTCTTTTTTCTTTTTTTAGGATTTGGATTAACAAACTTAACCAAATCCTCCGTTGTTATAACAGATGTTGGCAGATTTTTTAAACATTTTTGAAAAACAATATTAGCTGCATATGCATCACTATATGCTCTATGATGTTGGTCAACTTGAATGTCAAGCTCTTTTATTAAATATCCTAAGCCATATCGTTCAGCTTTTATGGTTTTTTTTGCTAAATCAATACTACAAACTTTTCTATTTAGAAGAGGTCCAAAACCAGCCTCTTCCATAGAGTAAGAGATAAAATTATAATCAAAATTTACATTATGTGCAACAAACACTGTATCTTTCAAAAAAAGTCTAAATAACTCTAAAACTTTTTTCAAAGGTGGTGCGTTTTTTACATCTTCTAAAGTTATTTTAGTTAGATTAACAATATTTTCTGGTATTTCATCAGCTTTTACAAAACTTTCAAACTTATCTATTACTTTACCATCTTGAACCATTGCAGCACCTACTTCTATAATCTGTGCATGTTCTGGTTTACTTCCATTTGTTTCTATGTCAACTACGCAAAACTTCTGTTTTTCTATAGGAGTAAAAGTAGTCTCTAAAGCCAACTTTTTGTTTGATAACTCTACTAATGGAAGTCCCAAAATTTTCATGTTTTCAACACTCTCATAAAGAGTATCAAATTCATAATTCTTGAGTTCACTTAATTTTTTAAAAACAGCCCTGCATTCATAAAAAGGTTGTGGTTCTTTTGTTATTTTATGTAACAATTTATCAAAGTTTTTCAACCCTTTACCTCTTTTATAAAATCAAAAACCTTTTTCCTATCTTTTTTGCCTTTGCTTATCTCCACACCACTGCTTACATCAAGTCCATAAAAATCTAAAGCTTTTACTTCACTTACATTTTTACAATTCAATCCACCAGCAAGTATAATTTTTGAACAATCAACATTTTCAAACCAAGAAATATTTACTCGTTTGCCTTCTCCTCCATATCCTTCTACAAAAGCATCAACTATTGCATATTCATCTTTATGTTTTTTTATATCTTCTTTACATGTTGCTCTTATTACACGTAGATATGGTAACTCTAAGTTTTTAAACAGAGTCTCATCTGCTTCAAAATGAATTTGTGCTAAACTCATTTTAGATTCTTTACATGTAGAGTTTATCTCTTTACATGTAGAGTTTACAAACAACCCTACTCTCTCAACAAATGGAGGTAATTTTTCAACTATTTCTAAAGCATCTTTTGGAGTTATATAACGAGGTGATTTTTCGTAAAAAACAAATCCTAAAGCATCAGCACCAGCTTCAATTGCCACTAATGCATCTTCAAGATTTGTAATACCACAAATTTTTACTCTAACCATACTACTTTAAACTACTTATCGCTTCTTTATATGATGGATTTGAAAAAACATAGTTACCAGCAACCACAATATCAACTCCCGCAGACTCTAAGTCTTTTACATTCTTATCGTTAACTCCACCATCTACCTCGATAAGTGTTTTAAGACCTTTTTCATTTATCATCTGTTTCAATTTTTTAGCTTTTTCTATCACTGAAGGAATAAACTTTTGTCCTCCAAAACCAGGGTTTACGCTCATAAGAAGAACCATATCCAAATCTTCTAAAAGATACTCAATAGCCTCAGGAGAAGTATGTGGATTTAAAACAATTGCTGGTTTTATTCCATAGTCTCTTATCTTTTGAATGAGTCTATGTGGATGTTTTTCTTCTTCTATATGAAAAGAAATATATTCAGGTTTAAATGGTGCAAACAGGTCCACAAAAAATGTATTGTTTTGTACCATTAAGTGAATATCTAGTGGTTTTGTAGCAGCACGTGCCACAGAATCAACTACTACTGGTCCTATTGTATGATTTGGAACAAAATGTCCATCCATAACATCAACGTGAACAAAATCACAACCTCCATCACAAATAGCTTTTATCTCTTCATTTAGTCTGCCAAAATCAGCAGAAAGTATACTCGGTGCAATTTTCATTTTTTTCCTTAATATTATCTAGTTAAAAACAGTGTTAAGCCTCGTCCATCTACATTTAGATTAACTTGTGCTCCACGGTTGTTTTTTTGTGATTGCATAACATCTTCAACACTCTCAAAAGTTCTGGGCATCGTAATATCTATTTTTATACCTTTTTTATGTAACTGTTGAGAAATCTTTCCTGCAATGATATGAGTAAACTCTCCTAATGCATCTAAAAGATCTTCTTCACTGCAATCTTCTTCAAGAAGTATTTTACATGATTCTTTTGCAATACTTTTTTCAAAAACCAAAATTAAAATACCTTCAACATCACCATAAAAACCGATAGATGCACTTAACATCTTGCTATCTTTTTTTAACTCTATTTCTTGAATTTTAATAAATTTTTTCTTCGCATTATATCCAGAAAGTACTTCAATTGTCTTTACAGCTGACTCTGTAATAATAGGTAAAATAGATATAAGTTTTTTAGTTATACCTGAAGTCTTTTTCGCCACACTAGAGTTTGCTTGAGCTTCTTTCATCATCTCACTATCGTCAAAAAAGTTACTTACATTTGGATAAATCAATACACCTGAGTCTTCCAAATCATGTGTGAGTTTTTTTGTTATGCTCCTGTTACTAAGACCACTAACAACTATAAACACTCCATACTCTGCTCCTGCTATAGAGAGTTTTGAAATAAAATTTACACCATGCACATTTATAGATGATACATCTTCACAATCAAATAAAAAAAGTTTAAATCCAACTTTTAATGTTTTGTTATGATAAACCATATCAAAACTTTTTGATATGTCTGAATCAACAAAACCTTTCAATGTATAAACTATCACATTATCTTTAATAAAAACTGTTGGTGTTTTATCGAATTTTCCTAAATAAGAGTTTTTTATAATAAATTCTGAATCTTTTCTTTTTGCTAAAAAGTCATCCTCATCTTTGGCAACTGTTGGTGTAAATCCTCTCTCATAAAGTTCCATTGCCAGTTGATTTTTTTGTTCACTTTTTTCTGCATATACTATAATTTTTTTCTCTTTTGCTTTTTTTAAATCATCACCCACAAAAAGAGAAGCAACTTCGGTAGTATCAAAAAGAGAAAAGTTTAAATTTGCTGTAAACATGTCCAAAATAGTATTATATTTTCTTGTATCATAATCACAAAAACCTACAATAGTACCACATGCATTTCTAACTCTAATCAAAGACTCTATGAGAAGAGTAATTCCACGTTTATTAAAAAAAATAACTTTTTTAAGAGATATAAATGCACCTTCAAGTTTAGAGTTTATGAGAAAATCAACATCTAACGGAGATACTATATCTGAGGCATTTTCACCATCTAAAAAACCTATAGGCGAAAAAATAGCAACTTTGTTCTTTATGATTGGCTTCATCTACTTTTCTTGAATAACTTTATAAAAATTATTAGTGATACTATCATCAAAAATCGGTTCAACATTAAATAAATCATTAAGTCCACTATTAACCATAACAGGTCTGCTTAACTCATAAATGAGTAATAGTCTTAAATAGGTAATTTCTAAGGCATTCTCTCCAAAATCACCCTCCTTACCATCTCCTATTTTTTCAATTATGGCAATAGTTTCTTTTGAAAAGTCCCATTTTTCAGCTATCATTGATGATATTTCAAAAAATGTTCTATCGCTCATTTTGTGAAGTATGGTCTCATAACTCAACTGCTTAGTATTTCTTAAAAGTTTTACTGTACTGTTAATATTTTTAAAAAGCATTTCACAAACTATTAAAGAAGCAGGAATGATACTGATTGCTGCAATTATTTCACGATCATCTTTGCCTAAAAATTTTACAATTTTCCCCCAGTTATGAATCAATCTGGCTTGAAAGTCTTGAAACTTAATACTGTTAAATTCAAAAACTGTCCACTCTTCGGGAAGGATTAAAAGAAGATAATAACCATATATAAGTTGTCTTGCTTTAGAAATGCCCAATATGCCAAAAATCTGCCTTGTATTTTTTATTTCCTCTCTAAATCCAAAAATAGGTTTATTTACTATGTTTTGAAGGTAATGCATAAGAGCTCTATCTTCACTTGCAATGTCAGCTGCATGTACCATGTCTCCACGTTCCAATGCTTCAGCACATCTTTTAACGATCTTAGGTATTGGAGGTATTGACTCAATGTAATTACTTATTGTTGTGTTCGATAGCATATTATCTCCTCTAAGTTTTTAGTATTGTAACTTTACTTTCATAAAACATTTATAAAATATATGTTATACTCACAGACTATGTACACTCAGTTTAAGTAGATATTTTGCTTATTTTGTGTAAAATTCCAAAAAATTTTAAGGAAATTGATTATGGCAAGAAAATGTGCTATCACTGGCAAAGGCCCAATGAGCGGAAATAACGTGAGCCACGCTAAGAACAGAACAAAAAGAAGATTCCTTCCAAACCTAAGAACTGTAAGAGTTACTTTAGAAGATGGAACGACTAGAAAAATCAGAGTTGCGGCTTCAACACTTAGAACAATGAAGAAGAACGCTTAATTCCCAACTATTCTTATAAGGGATTTAAGTGACACTTATCCAAAAGATAAAAAGACTTTTAAACTGGTCTACTAGATCAAGCCCTCATATAGACTTAAACACTGAACTGTATCAACAGTTAAAACCATTTCGTCTCCCTCTCATACTTGTAGTTCTTATGATTATGGTTGGGACACTTGGTTATGTCATTATTGATGACTTTACTCTACTTGACGCAGTATATCAAGCAGGTATTACCTTTACCACTGTAGGTTTTGGAGAAATTTCTCCTATCTCACCAGCTGGAAGAATATTTACTATAACTCTTATTATATTAGGATTTGGGCTTTTTTCATTTTCTATAGGTATATTAGTTGAAGTTTTAAATAAAGGTCAACTTGTTAACATTATCAAGGAGCGACAGATGCTATACAGAATCGCTAGGTTAAAAAATCATTTTGTTATTTGTCACCATAATGATATCACGATAGAGTTATCTAAACAATTTCGTGAAAATCATATACCTTTTGTTGTTATAGACCCAAGAGAAGACATAGCAAAAATAGCAATGCAATATAAATACCCATACTTTATAAAAGAAGATCCTCATACAGAAATAGCTCTTGAAAAATCATATCTTTCAAGTGCAAAAGGTCTTATAACACTTAGTGAAAACACTGCTGATAATATTGCACAAATTGCATCGACTAGACTTTACGAAAAAGAGGTTGGGCTTAAACGTCCATACTACATCATAACAAGTGCAACTAGTGATAACGATATGACAAAGCTTAAGAAACTTGGAGCTGATAGGGTAATTAGTGCTACAAAACTTATGGCTGAACGTCTTCGTGCCATGAGCTTAAGACCTGATATGGAAAATATGCTTGAAAAACTTTTGTACAGAAAAGATGCACCTATTGATATGGAAGAGATTAGAATTCCTGATCACTCTTGGATGAGATTTAAAAAACTAAAAGAGGCTAGACTAAGAGATATTACAAATGTTAGTATTGTTGGGATAAGAGATGCAAATGATATATTTATACCTATGCCAAAAGGTGATGTTTTAGTAGGAACAGGATCAAAACTGCTTGTAATTGGAACTGGTGAGAGCATACGGGCAACTAAAAGAATCATAAGAAAAAAACAAAAACCTGAAGAGTTACGATATGTTTGATATATTTCCCCTTAAAAATGGCCTTGAAAATGTAGAAGGTTTCTTTTGTACTGGAGTAAGCTCTGGCATTAAACCTAACAATCAAAATGATTTAGGATTTATAAGAAGTGATGAGCCATGTGAGATAAGTGCTGTTTTTACTAAAAATAGATTTAAAGCTGCTCCTATA
>CBDLTN010000039.1:0-17558 GCA_965306065.1 uncultured Sulfurospirillum sp.
ATTAATCAAAAATGATATAAAAAGTAATAAGTATTCTCTTATAGAAGATGCTCTTTTGGCTTTACATGTAAAGATAAAAACAGAGTTTTCTCAAATATCTTCAATAAAACTTAAAATTTCAAAACCTACTATTCTCGATGACTGCGATGTTTGTGTAAGCCTTCATAGAAAATATTAAAATAATATAAAAAAAACTTTAAATTTAGCTAAAATTATGGTATACTTCCATTTTAATTAACAACCTTAAAGGAATATAATGAGAATTTTAATAGTTGAAGATGAAGTTACTCTAAATAAAACAATTGTAGAAGGACTACAAGAGTTTGGTTACCAAAATGATAGTTCAGAAAATTATAAAGACGCTGAATACTATGTGGGCATAAGAAATTATGATTTAATACTAACTGACTGGATGCTTCCAGATGGTGACGGAATTGATCTAATTGCACTTGTTAAACAAAAAGCACCAAGAACTGCTTGCGTTGTAATCTCTGCTAAAGATGACAAAGAGAGCGAAATCAAAGCACTTAAAGCTGGAGCTGATGACTATATCAAAAAACCATTTGATTTTGATATCTTAGTAGCTAGAATTGAAGCAAGACTTAGATTTGGTGGAACAAACGTTATAAAAATTGATGACTTAGTAATTGATCCTGATGAAGAAAAAATCACATACAAAGGTCAAGAGATAGAACTAAAAGGTAAACCTTTTGAAGTACTTACTCATTTAGCACGTCATAGTGATCAAATCGTATCTAAAGAGCAGTTATTAGATGCTATCTGGGAAGAGCCAGAATTAGTAACTCCAAACGTAATCGAAGTTGCAATCAACCAAATCCGTCAAAAAATGGATAAACCGCTTGAAATCTCTACAATCGAAACGGTAAGACGTAGAGGTTATAGATTTTGTTTTCCCAAAAAAGTATAAGAAATAAATTTGCATTACAATTAGTGTTGGCTTCGTCCACACTAATTGTAATCTTTTCTGCTATCCTGTACAACTACGTAAAGATTTCAATCTACGAAGATTTAAATATAGAACTAGAAAAAGAAGCAATTAAAATATCAACTGAACACTCTCGTACTTTAGGTCTTACAGGTGTTGCCCTTTTTAGGCACGTTATTACAACTAATGAGAGTGATGTCAAAATTGTAGTCCAAGCAGATAAAAAATATAAAATCAACTTTGAACAATACAAAAAGAATGATGAGAGTTTTCTAACTATATATTATCCATTTGATAAGGTAAAATCTACCTTTTTAGCAGTTACGAAAAACATATCAAATACTGATAAACTTCTTAATAAAATTTTGCGTAGCATCATTATAATAAACTTTATAACTATTTTCTTAGTACTTTTTTATGCGCTTTTACTCTCAAGAATGCTTATCATTCCAATACACTCTTTAACAACAAAACTTGCAGCCATGGATGAAAACTTTTTTCAATCTATCAATACCAAAAATATTCCTGATGAGTTTGCGCCTCTAGCAATTAGTATAAATAAGCTAGTAGATAGAATTCATACTTTTGTAAAATATCAAAAAGAACTCTTTATAGGAACGGCACATGAGCTTAAAACTCCTTTAGCAGTTATAAAAACTAAAAATGAAGTAACTTTACTAAAAATAAGAGATGAAGATAGATATATAGAAACTTTAAAACATAACAACAAAACTATTAATGAAATGAATAAGATGATAAGTTGCATCTTAGAGATAGGCAGACTCGAAGGTGCACAATTTGAACAGCCAGTAGAGATGGACTTTATTCAGTTCTTACAAGAGAAAACAAATAACTTTGAAATTCTTGCGCATCAAGAGAAAAAAATAATTGTTAAAAACTTTTATCCTATACCATTTCCTATTATGATACAACCTACTCTGCTCATACATATTCTTCAAAATTTTGTTCAAAACGCAATAAAGTTTACTCCTGAGGGTGGAACAATTGAGATACAGTGTTTTGTAGATTCTAATAATATAAATGTACATGTTATAGACGAAGGAATAGGAATAGATGAAAGTTTGGATCTTTTTGCTCCATTTAGAAGATATGGTAGAAAAGATGGAGCTGGACTTGGGTTGTTTTTAGCAAAAGGTGCAGCTGATGCAATGGGTGCTAAAATTAATATTAAAAACAGAAAAGATGAAAAAGGGGCAATCGCAACTCTTCAAATACCTATTTCTAACAAAAAAATAGCTAAAATTGCTAAAAAAAGTGATTTATAAGCCCCGTTAAAGTTTTAATAGTGTATAAAGTTGGAAAAATTTGAAGGTAGTAAAAAATGTCACTAATGATAACTGATGAATGTATAGCATGTGATGCTTGTAGAGATGAATGTCCTAACTATGCTATTGAAGAAGCAGATCCAATTTATATAATTGACCCTGATATTTGTACTGAGTGTGTAGGTCACTATGATGAGCCTTCTTGTATAGCAGTATGTCCTGTTGAATGTATAACTTCGGACCCAGACAATGTTGAGACAATGGCAGAGCTTAAACTAAAGTTTGAGCAAATAACAAGCGAAGAGTAACTCTACTTTATGGCAAAACGAACAGCCGTTATTGATATCGGCTCAAACTCAGCTAGAATGGTTGTTTTTGAAAAAAGTAGTACTTATGCTTTTCATCTTGTAAAAGAGATTAAAAGTCGTATACGCATTGGGGAAGGAGCCTATGAAAATGGGGGAATTCTCCAAGAAGTACCAATGCAAAGGGCTTATGATGCCTTAGAAGATTTTTGTGAAATTATAAAAAATCTAAAATGTCGTAAAACTTTTTGTGTAGCTACTTCAGCTCTGCGTGATGCTCCTAATGCAAAAGACTTTATTAAAAAAATTAGAAGAAATCTCAATTTAAATATTAAAATTATAGATGGTAAAAAAGAAGCAGAGTTTGGAGCATTAGCATCAATAAATCTTCTCAAACCAATTAAAAATGCAACAACTATAGATATTGGTGGTGGATCTACTGAACTTGCCTGTATAGAAAACGGTAAGATTATAGATACTATCTCTATAGATGTAGGAACTGTTAGACTTAAAGAACTATTCTTTGATAAGACAAATGAGTTTGAACAAGCAAAAGAGTTCATTAAAAAGAAATTAGAAGTATTGCCAAAACATTTTCAATCAGACACTATAATAGGCATAGGTGGAACAATAAGAGCTTTTTCTAATATGGTTATGGATAAGATGCAATACCCTTTAAAAACGCTTCATGGTTTTGAGTACAATATAGAAGAGTATCAATACCTTCTTAATCAATTAACAACAGCTGATGTATTAGAACTAAAGGATTTTGGTGTAAGAAAAGATAGATACGATACCATGAGAGAAGGTTGTGCAATCTTTAAAGCTTTAGTTAATCAATTAGAAGTTAAAAATGTAATTACTAATGGAGCTGGTGTTAGAGAAGGAGTATATCTTCAAGATTTACTCAGATCATCTAACCAAAGATTTCCTCAAAACTTTAAAGTAAGCCAAAGAAGTCTAAGTGATAGATTTATAACAGATCCTAAAGAGAGTCTTCACGTAAGCAAAATTGCTCTTAGTCTTTTTGATGCATTAGAGTATATCCATCAAATAGATCCTGTATATAAAAAAGAGTTAAGAGTTGCAGCAAAACTATATAGTATAGGT
Source organism: uncultured Sulfurospirillum sp. (assembly GCA_965306065.1). Classification (GTDB taxonomy): domain Bacteria; phylum Campylobacterota; class Campylobacteria; order Campylobacterales; family Sulfurospirillaceae; genus Sulfurospirillum_A. The sequence goes on from CBDLTN010000039.1 coordinate 3,648, forward strand.
AGAAGCCTTAGTTTCTACCAAGAACATCTTCATAGTTTCTACTTTATAACAAATAATTTAAATTACAATTTTTCACATCAACAAAGAGTACTAATTGCACTTTTAGTTAAATACCATACGAAAAAACTTCCTAGCTTTGAAGATGTTAAAGCTTATGAAGTTTTACTTCCAAAAATTGAAATAGTCAACTGGCTTAGCTTTATAATCTCTCTTGCAAAATGTTTAAATTCAAACTTTGCAAATACAAAATTAGAATTTTGCTATGAAAATCATACTCTAACTATAAAAAGTCCACAAAAGTTATTTTTAGCAAAAGAGGGTATAAAGAAACTAGTTAAACCAGCTTCTTTTGCAATTGTAATAGAAAAGATTTAATTTTTATAAGTTTGAGATAAAATCTCAAACTTATAAATCAGACAGTTATATTAAAACTGTCTTCCCATAGTAAATTCAAAGCTTGCAGTTTGATCACCAGCTTCTTTAAGCAATGGCTGTGCAAATATAAGTGATATTGGTCCCATTGGAGATACCCACTCTAAAACAGCACCTGTACCTGCTCTAATCTCATCATCTATACTATCATGACCAATCATACCATAATCTAAAAACAGTGCTCCACGCATCTTGAGTCTCTCTATAAGAGGAAAACTAGCTTCTACTGTATTTACAAACATCATATTACCATTATAATAACTTGAACCTGCTACTGTTGTATTATCTATTGGACCAAGAGAACCTGATTCATATCCCCTTACTGTACTAACACCACCCATAGTTAAATACTCATCAATTGGCACACTTCCATTGTCAACTAGATAATGAAATTGTGATTTGTATCTTAAAATCAAATCATACTTAAGAGTATCTCTAAGACCATAATAGTAGTTAAATTTTGTTATACTTTTAAGAAATTCAGCATCTCCCCCAACCCCTGCAAACTCTAAAGAACTTTTAAAACTGATACCTTGGCGAGGAAGTTGATAACTATCTGTACTATTATATTTAATAGATGGAATAATTGAGCTTTTAAGTAAATCAGGATATATATAACCTGATGTATTACTATCTGTATACTCATACTGTTTATCTTCTAAGACATAACTAATAGATGCACCCCAAAGCCTTCCAAAACGTCTTCCTACATTAACATTAAAACCTGTTGTAGTTGCATCATACTCTGTTGTTGTTGTATTTGCATTGTACTCATTTTGCCTTCTATATATACTTCCACCTGTACTATACACTGAATCAAAAATACGAGGATTTTGAAGAGAAAGTCTACCACTTAACTCTTTATCACTTCTCTCCACATCAACACTAGCTGTCATACCTGATCCAAAGATGTTACTATCAGATAGATTAGCACTTAAAAGTAATCCATCACTTGACCCATAACCAATACCACCACCAATACTTCCTGTTGATGCTTCTGTCACTTCTACAACTAAGTCTATTTTATCTTTAGTTACTCTTTTTTCTACAATGTTTACTGTTTCAAAGTAACTACTTCTTCCAAGTGCTCCTTTGGTGTCTTTCAAATCTGTTCTATTATATAAATCACCACTTGCTAAAAATACATCACGTCTAACAACTCTATCTATTGTTCTGCTATTACCTGAGATTCTAACATCGTTTATATATACTTTATCACCTGGAATTATTCTAAGATATATATCTGCTACTGACTCATCATTTCTCTTATTTATATCAGGAATAACACGGACATAAGCATATCCTAAATCTGCTACTGCAGTTTCTACTCTTTTTATATCACGTCTTAAGCGATTTATATCAAATATGTCTCCACTTTGTAACACCATTTCATTTTTAAGAGCATCTACTTCCATAAGGTCTTTTGGTATTCTTATATCAACAAGTCCAATTTTATACTGTTTTCCTTCATTAATACTGTAAGTCAATGCTGCTGTATAACTATCCATATATGTTTTTAAAAAAGGAGCACTTATCTTAGCATCTAAATAACCATTTTGCATATATATGTCTTTAATTCTTGCAGAGTCATTTGGCAAGTCACTAAGTCTTAGCTTTCCATCATTAAAACCCCACATCCAAGGAAGAAACTCTGCCTCTTTATTAGCTATTTTTGGTTCAAAATCGCTGTATTCAAGAGCATCAACTCCACACATATGAATCGATTTAATAAAAATCTCTTCACCACGATTTATTTGAAACTTGATTAATATGGCATTTTCATTTAAAACTTCTATTTTATGCTCAACTACTGTATCAAAATAACCTTGTGCTTCATAAAACTTAATAACTCTTAATTCGCTTAAAGTAGCTTTGTCTATATCGTAAACTTCACCTTTTTTCATACCAAGAAAGCCTAAAACTTTCTCTTTATCATTTTCGCCTATACCATCTAATTCGATTTTAGCAATCGTTGGTTTTTCTTTAAAATAAAATACAATTTCTCCATCACTTACCTCTTCTACCCAAACATCTTCAAAATATCCCTGTTTATATAAGGTTTTAATAGCTCTGTCAATAATCTCAATATCTACTGAATCACCTTGCTTAATCCCAATCATCTCAGAAGCCACTTCTTCAGAGATATGAATCAATCCGTCAAACTTTAAACTCTTTACGACCGCAGCTTGCAAAAATGAAGCCATTAGCATAGACAATATCAATAGTTTTTTCATAGTACACCTTATGTTTTTCAAATAAAGTAGATATAATACCATCTAAAGAATTAATAAGGCATAAAAATGACAGTAGGTATAGTAGGTTTAGGACTTATTGGTGGTTCACTTGGACTTGCACTTCAAAATACAAAACTCGTATCAAAAGTTTTAGGATATGATCATAATTTAACAAACTGTGAAGATGCATTGGAGCTAAAACTAATAAATGAAATCGTATCTTTTAACGAAATTAAAAAATGTGATATTGTTTTTTTAGCTATTCCTGTTGAAGCTATAATAAAAACTCTTGCTTCTTTAGATGATGTAGATAAAAATACAACAATAGTAGATTTAGGTAGTACAAAAAGTGAGATTATAAAAAGTGTTCCTGCTTCTATAAGAGGTAACTTTGTAGCAGCCCACCCTATGGCAGGAACAGAAAAATTTGGACCACATGCTGCATTTAAAACTCTGTATCAAGATAAAATAGTAGTCTTTTGTGATACTAAACATACATCAGATTTTCACAAAGACAGAGCAACACAAATTTTCTCTCATATAGGTATGAAAATAGTATTTATGGAAGAAGATGAACACGATAGACATGCTTGTTTTATTTCTCACCTTCCTCATGCTATTAGTTATGCTTTGGCAAATAGTGTTATAGGACAAGAAGACCCAAAAAGCATACTTCTTTTAGCAGCTGGTGGATTTGAGAGCATGAGTCGTCTTGCAAAAAGTTCTCCAACAATGTGGTCAGATATATTTAAACAAAACCGAAAAAACTTACTCAACTCAATAGATCTTTTTGAAAAAGAGCTCTCTACTTGTAAAGAGATGATTAAAGATGAAAAGTGGGATGAATTAGAAAATTGGATGGGTGATGCTACCACCCTTCACAAGATATTATAAGCTCTTTTTATAGAGCTTATCTTCTAACTTACTTATTTGCTCATCTATCTCTTTACTTTGCCCTCTATTTTTTAAAAGTGACTTTAGACGGTCTTTGTCATTCTTAAACTTTGGTAACTTGTAATCTCTTTTTTTAGTAAAAAGTACAATCATAAGTGTACATAAAACTCCTGCAAAAAAGGCCAAAACTAAACTAATATAATTACTTTTTTCTTTAATCACAATCTCTTTTTTAACAGATGTTTTCATCACAGGTTTTTCTTCAATTATGCTCTTTACATTTATATGAATTGGATTAGTACTTTTAATAACTACTGTTTTTTTATTTGAGTCATAGTACTTGATATCTATAGCAGGTATAGAAAAACTTTTTTTTGAAGATATTGAAAACTTCTGGATAAACTCCCCTTGCATATCTTTTAGAGTTGCTTGAGATTTTACTATTGGTTTATCACTGTATATATTTGTCTCATTTATATCTAATACATAAGATTCTATATCATCGAAATTACCACTTCCTGTTATTTTTAAAGTAAGGTTAACACCTTCATTTTCTTCTATTTCTGTTTTGTCCACTTCTAAAGATATATCAAAATTTCCATATAAATTTGTCCCTTCTAGCTTCTTTACATGTAAAGGTGCACTATTTGAAAAAACTGTTTTCCAGTTGAGTTGATTCGTAAGCATATTGAAAATATCTCTACTATTACTCATTACTCCAACATCAACTCTTGCAGGATTTATTTCAAAATCTCCACTCTTTTGGGGAAATATAAAAAAATTCATCTTATGAACTACAAATCCATTTTGAAGCTCAGGCTTACTCTTTTTACCCTCTTTTACCCAAAAATTTTCAAACTTAGGAGGAGAAAACTGTAAGTCCCTTACTTCAAAATTTTTATCTCTTTTAAAAATAAACTCCACTGGTACAGCTTCAAACTGCATTACATCACGTTTTTTTATTTTCATCTCAAGTAAAAAAGGACTATTTGTCATATCAGCTTTTTTTACCTTTACATGTAAAGGTTTTGTAAACTCTTTTTTTCCATCTACTTCAACCTCAAACGCACCTATATCTATACTCTTAAGAGGTAAAAACTCATAATGTTTTTCTATACGTCTGGTAACTTTACTGTTTATATTATTTCTATATTCTCTCATTCCTGTAGAAGTCACTCTAAAGCCTTCTATCATTGATATCTCAGGAAACTTTATGTCCTTTCCCTCTGCACTTAATATCAATATTACATTCTCACCAGCAACCACACTGTTTTTTGACAAGTAAGACTCCACACTAAACAAAGAGCTTATCAACAACAACATACTACCAATAAATCTCATTTTGCTCCCCTTTTTTCAGTTTCATTGGTTTTGTCTTGAATTTTTGTTTATTCATCTGTTTTTCCCATTTTTTTGCTTCAGCTTCACTCATCTTTTTTTGCTCTTTTTCTTCTTTAGCTTGACTGTTTTTTTGCTCTTTCTCGTCTGATTTTTTATCTTTTTGATTCTGCTTTTTTTCATCAGGTTTTTTATTTTCCTGTTTTTTATCTTTTTGCTCTTTGCTTTTTTCTTTTTTTTGTTCTTCTTTCTTTGTCTCTTTCGATTTTTTATCATCTTGTTTTTTTTGTTTCTTTTCTTGCTCTTTTTTCTTCTTTTTCATAAGCTCCAAATTAGCTCTTGTATCTTTATCCTCTTTTATTTTTAAAGCTTCTTCATAACTTTTTATTGCCTTATCAGTTTTTCCAAGATTTGCATATGAATTACCTATATTATGAAGTCTTTTTTGCTCTTTATCTCCATTTAATTCATCTATACTCTCATACTTTTCCAAAGCCTCTTTATATTTTTTTTGTTTATAAAGAGAATTCGCTTCATTGTACTTTGCTCCTACTTTAGAAAAACCTTTTTGGGCATTTTTATACTCTTTATTTTCATAACTCTTTTTTGCTTCATAAATATCAACAAAATCAAAAATACCAGCATGAGTATCTACTTGAACAAAAAACACAAGCACTAAAAATGGTACTCTAATAGAGTTAAAAGCAAAAAATATAAAAAACAAGCTAATTGCCAAAGGATAATAAAACAGCTCCTTAGCACCTTCAAACCTATCTCTTTTAATCTCTTTTTTATCTACACTATTTTTTAGCTCCTTAACAAACCACTCTAATTTAGACAGCTCTCCACTACTACTTAAATATGTTCCCCCATTAAGAATCCCTGAAAGTGAATCATCTCTTTTTGAAATTACAATATTGCCACTTTTATCTTTTATAAGTCCACCATTTTTATCGCTTAATGTGCTACCTTTTTTTGTGCCTATACTTAACACATGTAACATAATATTGTTTTGTTTTATATATTTTTCTATTTTTTCTAGATCTCTTCCATCTGCTCCATCACCAATCAAAACTAAAGATTTTTTCTTATCATTAGTTGATTCAAAAACCCTGCTTGTTGCTTCTAAGGCTGAGAGTATTTGGCTCCCTTTAGAACTAAGTGAATTTGAATCTAGATTTGATAATAAAAATTTTATACTATTAAAATCATTACTAAAAGGAGATACCATAAAAGCATCATTTGCATAAGCTATAACAGCTATATTTGCCTCAGGAACTCTTTGCATTAGTTCATAAATGGCCTTTTTTGCAAACTCCAATCTATTTGGAAAAACATCCTGTGCTTCCATTGATTTTGAAATATCTAGTGCAATAACAAAATTAAAGCTTTGTATATCTATCTCTTTTTTTTCTTGTGATGGCACAACAGGACGGGCTAAAGATATTACAATTAAAACAAATGAAAAAAGTAAAAGATAAAACTTTAAATCTCTTTTTCCAAAAGTACCAAATTGTAATTTTTCTAACATCTCTTTGGAAAAAACCTGCTCTATTTTAGATGATTTTTTAATAAAGTAAAAAAATATAACCAAAACTAGTAGCAATAAAATTTCAGGATATACAAATGTCATTTTCTTGCTCCTCTTAGATGTAAAAGAATATAACCAAATAAACACATCAATGCTAATACTAAAGGATACATGTAAAGGTAATTATTATCAAACTCTGGTTTCGCCCTTAATTCACTCTTTTGAAGCCTGTCTATATGCGCGTATATCTTTTCTAAGCTATCAGAATCACGAGCTGCAAAAAACTCTCCATCACTCTTTTTAGCAATAAGCTTTAAAACATTTTCATCATAATCACCATGCCTGCCAATACCAACAGTAAATACTTTTAGATTTTCATCCTCTATTGCATTTAATGCAACTTGCAAAGGAATTTGACCAGCAGTGTTAAATCCATCTGTTAAAAGAATAACAACTCTATTTTTTGCTTTAGAATTTTTAAGCAATCTTGCGGAAAGAAATAAAGCATCATACATGGCAGTCTTGCTGCCTGCAACTCCTCTTTTTATACTCTCTAGTAAAGTAGCACTACTTAAGTGGTCAAAACTAAGAGGAGATGCTACATATGCAAAATCACCAAAAACAATAATCCCTACATGATCACTCACTCTTTGTTTAATATACTCACTAGCTCTTTGTTTTGCCACATTTAATTTATTATTAACTCCACCAAGAGAGTTTACAACCATACGTCCTTTACTCATTGAGTCACTAACATCCATAAGTAACATAACAGCATGAGCTGGTTTGGTTTCACTCTTTTCATTTTTCGTTATTGGCGATGCCAAAGCAGTAATAAGCATTGCTATACTTAGCCATTTTAATATCTCTTTTAAATAATTTCTCTTTACATGTAAAGATATTTTAAAAAAATCTGGCATATACATGTATGCACTTTTTTCTTTACATGTAAAGGCACAAACTATAAATACTAATAATATTGAAAATACAAAAGGATACTCAAATTCCATCTAAAAACCTTTTGATTTTTTCTAAATCTTCTTGCTTAAAATCTACTACTGTTTTTCTATATTTATATTTTTCAAGATAATCAAAATTTTCTTCACACAAAATTGGAGCATATTTACTTAACATATATGCACTCTTTTTAGAATCTAACAAATCTATATTTTTCAACTCTTTTTTTGCTACTTTTACAGGTGATAACTCTCTTTTAAAATTTAGTATTTTTTTTATAATAAGATATAAAATAATTAAAAATACAACTACTATCAAAAGAAAGATATATAAGCTGTAATCTTCTATTGTTATTAGTCCTTTTATATCTTTTAACTCTTCCACTCAATTAACCTTACACCACAATCTTTTACATAACTAGCAAACTTCAAATCTGCTTTTTTTAGATCTTTTTTATATTTTTTTACACTGTTGCTTGAAAAAATTACTTCACTCTTTTTACCACTGCTTGGGTCAATGATACTAAGTTCACCTATATTACTTGGGTTTACTTCAAATCTATCTCTTACTCTAACTACCACAACTTCATGCTTTTTACTTAAAGCTTTTAGTTTTGGAAATTCAAAAAAATCTCCAACCAAAAATAGATAAGAGCGTTTTTTTATCTTTTTAAGTGCATATTCACTTAATTTATCATAATCAATGACTTCATTTAAAGTCTTTACATGTAAAGACTTCTCAACTGCATTTATAACTCCACTCTCTTTTTTAGTTGGTCTTGTTCTTTCTAAGAGTCTATTACTAAACAAAGAAAGCGTAAAACTGTCTGAATTTTTAACTGCACTAAAACCAAGAATAGAAATTACCTGTGCAACTTTTTCCTGTTTGAGTTCATTAGAGCCAAAAAACAGGCTTCCACTCATAAGTCCAATCACTTCGACATTAACTTCACGACTCTCATAAAAACTTCTTAGATATATCTCACCTGTTTTTGCTGTTGCATATGGATCTACTCTACGTATGTTTTCTCCATACTCATAAGGGCGTATCTTTGCAAAATCATATCCATCGCCTATTTGTTTAGAGTTATGTTCACCTAAAAGTTCACCATAAATATATTTTTTGCTTTTTGCTATGATTTTTTTGAGTTCAAAATCCTTCACGGTATAGGTAGTGCCTCTATGATTTTATCTATTATAGTATCCGTTGTTATATCATCTGCTTCTGCTTCATATCCAAGTATAATCCTATGACGAAGAACGTCTTTAGATACAAAAACTACATCTACAGGAGTAACATAATCACGTCCACTCAAAAGTGCATGAGCACGACTTGCTTTGTGCATATCTATTGTCCCTCTTGGACTTGCTCCAAAACGAATAAGAGGCTTTAACTCCTCTAATCCATACTTTTCAGGATAACGAGAAGCAAAAACTATATCAGCTATATACTCTTCTATCTGCTCATCTATATGCACACTATCAAGTCTGTTTTTTATCTGCTCTAAATCATCTGCACTAAACACTCTTTGAATCTCTATTTTTGATTTATAAGCTACTCTTTTTGCTATCTCTATCTCTTCACTTTTTGTATTATAATCAACTTGGAGTTTCATCATAAACCTATCTAATTGTGCCTCAGGTAAGGAGTATGTTCCCTCAGATTCAAGTGGGTTTTGTGTAGCAAGAACAAAAAATGGATAAGGAAGTTTAAAAGAGTTTTCTCCTATAGTAACTTGTCTTTCTTGCATCGCTTCAAGAAGAGCAGATTGTACTTTTGCAGGAGCTCTATTAATCTCATCTGCTAAAAGTAAATTTGTAAAAACTGGACCTTGTTTAGTCTCAAATTGAGTATCTCTTGGATTATAAATTTGTGCACCAACTATATCTGAAGGCAACAAATCAGGAGTAAACTGAACTCTGCCAAACTCAACTCCAAGTGTTTTTGCTAAAGTATTTATCATTGTAGTTTTTGCAAGTCCAGGAACACCTTCAAGAAGAACATGTCCTTCACAAATCAAAGCAACCAGTAAAGAGTCTATAACGCTATTCTGCCCTACTATAAGCTTTGAAATTTCATCTTTTATATTTTGTAATTGTTGATTCATCTTACCTCTTTTTATTTAAAAAGATAATTATAACCAACGGAAGTAAATAAAAAGTTTATTTACTTCTTACGTTTTATATTTTGCTAACATGTCAGTGAGTTTTATACTCATCTGTGACATATGATCACTAGCACTTGCTATCTCTTCAACACTTCTTGCATTTTCACTTGAGAGTTTGTTTATCTCCTCAGTTTCAGAAATAATCAAATTTGTTGAATCTGCATTTTGAATATATCCATTTATAATTTTCTCAATATCAGTTATTGCATTTTGCATATTATCTACACTTTCGTCTATATCATGTTCAACTTCACTTGATTTTTCAGCTAGCGAACTTGCATTTTTCGCATTTTGAGTTATCTGTTCTGTTGTATCTGATATGGATTGAACTATAACGTTTATCGTAGCATTTATTTCAGCTAAACTTTTTTGAGTACGTTCCGCAAGTTGTCTTACTTCATCTGCCACTACTGCAAATCCTCGTCCATGATCTCCTGCACGAGCTGCTTCAATGGCAGCATTTAATGCAAGAAGATTTGTTTGATCAGCTATATCACTTATTACAGTTAAAACTTCTTTTACTTGTTCTGCATCAACGCTTAACTGTTGTAATTTCGTTGCCATTTCTGATTCAGCTACTGAATTATCATATACTCCATGTGATAATTCTGCAATTTTTCCTTTTGCATTCTCTAATTTCTTACCGGTATTGACTATCTCTTCTTTTGTAGTTTTTGCTTCTACAATCGAATCATTCAATACCTCTTGTAACTCTTTTCCTTTTTGTGCAGTTCCTTGAACAATATTAGCTTCCTCTTCTGCTTTTTGACCGATTTGTAAAGATGTTTGTGAGAGTTCTTCGGCAATAGAGCTATTTTCTGAACTACTTATTTTTGCTTCTTTAACTATTTCATGTACTTTTTCAATAAACTTATTAGTACTGCTACTCATCTTACCAATTTCATCTTCACCATGTTCATCTAGCCTACTAGTCAAATCATTATTTTTTTCAAAATTACTTATATCTTTTTCCATTTTTCCCAAAGGAGAAATTAATGAATTCAGAAGATATGCTGATATTGCTAAAATGACTATAAAAATTATTGATGATGATAATATAATCTGGTTTCGAAAACTATTTGGCTCAATCATTACTTCTGCCTCATCAATTTCAGAAAGAATTGCCCAGTTAAAATCATCACCTATTTTAACACTTGCATAAGCAGATAAAACTGGATTGCCATTATAATCAATTATAATTTTTGTATCAGACTTTCCTGCTAAAGCTTCTTTACTTGCAGTAGTATTAACAGAACCTTTAGAAGGATTTGCAAATGAAGCTTTAAGAGAATGATTTTTTACATCTAGATAACTATCACTTCTCATTAGCTTATCACTTCCTACCAAATAATCTTCTTGAGATTCTCCATAACCTTCTCTAAATTGCATAATTTTATTTATAGATTTATCACTTATTTGAAAAACCAAAATTGCCTTATTTACTCCATCTATTTTTACAGGTATTCCAAAAAACATAGCTGGATCATCATTGCTAGGAGCATAAGGTTTCATATCAACAAATACAACTCTTTTAAGATCTTTAATCTTTTTCCAAACCTCTCCCAATCCACTATTTTTTAATGAACCATTTTGTAAATTGGCTCCAAAATCACTCTCTTTAGCTTGAGTATACATAACATGTCCATGTTCAATCCCAAGCACAAAAATGTCATAGTAGCCATATTCTTTTGCATAGTTTTGAAAGAAATCTTCATATAATTTTATTTTTTCTTTAATTAATGTATTTTCTGTAGGATAAGGAGCGTCACTTTTTACATTGAGTTCATTATATGCATATGTTAAATCTAAAACTAATTTTTTTACATCTTCACTTTTAGCTAAGACTTTTATATCGGAAATTCTCTCTTTAAAAAAGTTTTCTATTTGAGTTTTTTTAATCTCGCGTGCTGAAGTTAGATTTTTATAACTTTTTTCAATAAAAATTGTTTTGCTCTTATTTACTACTTGATAAGTTATAACAACCGGCATTAAAAACATAAATATTGCTAATAATACTAAGAGCTTAATTTTGACGGTAACATCTGAAGTCTTCATTATATTCCTCCTACTGGTTTAATATAACTATACTAAAATGGTACTCCTGTAAAGCTTTTTCTTTACTAAATATTCATTGATAAATATTATTTTAAGGTTTGTATTTTTATTTAGGAAAACTTTTACCAGCAAATCTTACAAGGGCACTACCCCATGTAAAACCACCACCAAAAGCATCAAGCAGCATTAAATCACCATGTTTGATTTTACCACTTTCATACATGTCATTCATAGCCATTGGGATTGAGGCTGAAGATGTATTCCCATATTTTGCTACAGTAAGAGCTGTTTTTTCTAGTGGGAAATTTAGTTTTGAACGAACTGCTTCAATAATACGATAATTCGCTTGGTGAGGTATGAACATGTCTACTTCACATGGTTCTATTTTGTTTTTTTCTAGTATTTCAATTACATCGTTTGTAAGAGTTTTTACTGCTACTTTAAAAACTTCATTACCTGCCATTTTCATATACTGTAATTTTTCTTTTACATTATCTTCTCTTATAGGGTTTTTAGAACCACATCCTGGAGTTATAAGTAAATCTCCGTAATTACCATCTGCGCTTGCAAGTACATCTATTATTGCTTCATTTTTATCTTCTGTTTGTCCGATGATTGCAGCTCCTGCACCATCTCCAAAAAGTATACATGTAGATCTGTCTTCATAATCAACAATACTGCTGATTTTTTCAGCTCCAACTATAAGGACATTTTTCTTTGCACCAGACTCAACAAAAGCTTTTGCTAGACTTATTAGATAAACAAAACCTGTACAAGCTGCACTGATATCAAATGCCATTACATTTTTTATTCCAAGTTTTTGTGAAATTATAGCAGCAGTTGAAGGCATTGTTAAATAGTCTGGGCTAAGAGTTGCACAAACTATCATATCTATATCATCTGCGCTTATATCAGATCTATCTATTGCTTGAAGTGCTGCTTTATATCCAAGATCACTAGTTACTTCATCTTCACTTGCTATTCGTCGCTCTTTGATACCTGTACGCTTTGTTATCCACTCATCAGTAGTATCTACCATCTTCTCTAAATCTTGATTTGTTAAAATATTTTCTGGTACATAACTACCGATAGATCTGAATGCTGCGTACAAAGGGTATCCTTTAGTTTTCTAGTTTAGATAATCCTAGCTGGATATCTTCATTTATATTTGAATCAGAGAACGTTATAGCTTGAAATATAGCATTTTTAACTGCTTTTGAATTACTTTTCCCATGCCCAATTATAGCACAGCCTCTTATACCTAAAAGTGGCGCACCACCGTACTCAGCATAATCAACTTGTTTTTTCAAACTTTTAAATACTCTTCTCATTAAAAGTGCTCCAGCTATTGCTAGAGGAGATTTACGAATATTGTTTTTTATAATTTTTGTTATAGATTCAGCTACACCTTCACTTGTTTTAAGAAGTATATTTCCAACAAAACCATCACAAACAACAACATTCACAGCTCCATCAAATATATCGTTACCTTCTATATTTCCATAAAAACTATCTGTATTCTTTAGTTGTTCATAAGCGCTTTTTGTTACTTCATTACCTTTGCTTTTTTCTTCACCATTTGATAACAAACCAACTTTTGGATTTTCTACTTTTAACACATCTCTTGTGTATGCTTCACCCATTATTGCAAACTGAACTAAATGTTCAGCCTTACAATCTACATTTGCTCCAACGTCTAAAACTAAAGCTGGAGTTCCAATTGGTCTAGGCATAAGAGTTGCAATTGCAGGTCTTAAAACACCTTTTAAACGACCAATTCTTAATGTTGCTAAACTCATAGTAGCTCCACTATGACCAACAGATACTACAGCATCTGCCTCTTTTTGTTTAACTAAATCAACTGCTTTATATATAGATGTTTCTTTTCTCTTTAGTGCATCTGTTGCACTATCACTCATTCTCAAAACATCACTTGCTTCGACAAATGATATACGTTCGAGATATTTAGTTGGTATGAGTGGTTTTATCACTTCAGTTTTTCCTACTAAAATGGCTTTAAAATCTCTCTCTTTAAGAGCTTTTATAGTCCCATCTATAATAGGAGCTGGTCCAAAATCACCACCCATAGCATCTATTGCTATATTTATCATCTAGCTTTTATATTCGCCTGTAGTCTTGTTAACACGGTGAGGCATTCTCCATGTTCCATCAGCATCTTTAACTGGTACTGGTAATGTTACTGTATAGTGTGTTCTACGCTTTGCTGCTCTTGTCTTACTTACACGTCTCTTTGGTACTGCCATTTTATATCCTTATCATTTAATTTTCACTACATATTGAAC
>CBDLTN010000040.1:0-17280 GCA_965306065.1 uncultured Sulfurospirillum sp.
ATCATTTATAATCTGTTTTATAAGTTGATTACTTGTTGTATTTGGTGCATTATGTTTTATATTTACCAAAGTATTTAGTTTTTGTTCTTGGTTAGGAAGTTGTAAAGCAGTAAAATCTATATCAGCATGATTTCCTACCAAATCTGCATCCCATAAAGCTATAGATAAGCTTGAGCCATTTTGGTAAGAGTATATTTTAGAACTTGTATTTTCATGCTGAGTATAGTTATAGTTACTTATTATATGAGTAGAATCTTGTGAATCTTGTTGATGAGTGTGTACTATCTTTGCATCTTTGTTTAATATAACATTTAAAGTATGATTAAAAAAGTTTGAAGAGCTTATAAGCACTTTTTCAAACAGATTTAATCTGGCATTTTCTTCAAGTTCTAGAGTTATGTACATATGTGTCTGAGACTTGTATAAATCATCTAAGTAGATAATTTCCAAAGGAGTATCTACATGTAAATCTTTTTCTACTCTTATAACATAAAAATTTTGATTTAATGCACCACTTAAATAGTAAAATGGATTTGTACTTAAGTTATCTAAAACTGGTGCTTTATCAAAGTGTACACTTACTCCTTCAGGCAATTTAGATTGTAAAGGAGAGTAAAATCCTCTTTTAAATACGATTCTAAAATTATCTGTAGTTTTTATGTTTGTATTAAGTCCAGACTTATAATTTTTTAAATAGTTTTTGTCATAGATAGATTTGATACCTGTTTTAGAAAACAGTTCACTTTTCCTTGTTGGTAAACCCAGTGCTTTGAACTTTTGCATAGAGTTTATTCTTATATCAGTGACTTCATCATGTGGCAAATCATAAATTTCTAGTATATCTTTAGTATCTAGTTTATGAAGTTCTATTAGTTTCATGATGCACTCCTAAAATCCTTTACTATAGAATAACCATTTTTTTCTATCTCTTTGGCTAATTCTATTCCACCACTTTGTATTATTTGTCCATCATATAGGATATGCACAAAATCTGGTTTTATATATTTTAGTAGGTGTTGGTGATGTGTTATAAGTAAAACTGAACGTTCTTTATTTAACATAGTATTAACTCCAGTAGCAACATTTTTAAGAGCATCTACATCTAACCCAGAATCAATCTCATCTAACAAAAACAGTTCAGGCTCTAAAATACTCATTTGAAGCATCTCGTTTTGTTTTTTCTCACCACCAGAAAAACCTGCATTCAAATCTCTTTTAAATACATCAGCGCTTATGCCTAACTCTTTTGTTTTTGATTTAACTAATTTTAAAAAATCTATTGAAGTCATCTCTTCAAGTCCATGATATAGACGTTTTGCATTAAAAGCTTGTTTTAGGAAATACATATTGTTAACTCCAGGAATCTCGATAGGATTTTGAAAAGCTAAAAAAATACCTTCCATAGCTCGACTTGCAACGTCAAGTTCTAATAGGTTTTTATCTTTATATGTGATTTCTCCACTTTTTACTTCATATTCAGGATGAGCAGAAATAACTTTTGCCAAAGTTGATTTTCCCACTCCATTTGGTCCCATGATAGCATGGACTTCACCTTTTTTTATCTCTAAATTCAATCCTTCTAAGATGGTTTTTCCTTCTATTTCTACTTTTAAGTTTTTTATATTTAACATGATTTCTCCTTTATCCCACACTACCTTCAAGAGTTACATCAAGTAATGCTCTTGCTTCCATTGCAAACTCCATTGGTAATTTGCCTAAAACCTCTTTACAAAATCCATTTACAATCATAGAAACTGCATCTTCTTCACTAAGACCTCTTTGCATAAGATAAAAGAGTTGTTCATCACTTATCTTTGAGGTAGTTGCTTCGTGTTCTACATTTGCTGTATTATTATGTACATCGATGTATGGGTAAGTATGCGCTCTTGCTTGAGAGCCTATTATAAGCGAGTCACATTGGGTAAAGTTACGTGCATTTTTAGCTTTAGAGCCAACTTTTACCATACCTCTATAAGAATTTAAGCCATGTAAAGCGGAAATTCCTTTTGAGATGATAGTTGATTTAGTGTTTTTACCAATATGAATCATTTTTGATCCTGTATCTGCTTGTTGTGCTTTTGAGGTAATCGCTACTGAGTAAAATTCTCCTACAGAGTTATCACCAGCGAGTATACAGCTTGGGTATTTCCATGTGATAGCTGAGCCTGTTTCCACTTGTGTCCAACTTATCTTGGAGTTTGCTCCTTTACAGATACCTCTTTTTGTTACAAAATTGTAAATTCCACCTTTGCCATTTTCATCTCCAGGATACCAGTTTTGTATAGTTGAGTAGTTTATTTGTGCATCTTTTAAAGCTACTAGTTCTACTACTGCAGCGTGAAGTTGATTTTCATCACGACTAGGAGCAGAACAACCTTCATTATAAGATACATAACTCCCTTCGTCTGCGATGATTAAAGTACGTTCAAATTGACCAGTACCAATTGCGTTGATACGAAAGTAAGTTGAAAGTTCCATAGGACAGCGTACACCTTTAGGAATATAAACAAAAGTTCCGTCAGTAAATACAGCTGCATTTAATGCTGCAAAGTAGTTATCTTGCATAGGAACTACTGAGAAAAGATACTTTTGTACTAAATCTTTATGATTTTTAATAGCTTCTGAGATAGAACAAAATATGATTCCTAAATCACTTAATTGTTTCTCAAATGTAGTCTTAATAGAAACAGAATCAAAAACAGCATCAACTGCAACTCCTGCAAGTTGTTTTTGTTCTTCAAGTGGGATTCCTAGTTTCTCATATGTTTTTAAAATCTCTGGGTCAACTTCATCTAGTGAGTCTAGTTGTTTTTTTGGTGCTGAAAAGTATGATATATCTTGATAATCAATTTTTTCATAATCCAAACCAGCCCAGTTTGGCTCTTGCATCTTCAGCCACAAATCATAGGATTTATATCTAAGTTCAAGCATCCATTTAGGTTCATCTTTCTTTTTGGATATAAATTTAAGTATGTTTTTATTTAGTCCCTTAGGTGCAGTATCAGACTCTATATTAGTAGTAAAACCTAGAGAGTATTCACTTTCTAGGACATCATGTATGCTTTGATTTTCGCCCATAATTTACCTTTCAATCTAATTAAGACTAATATAGTCTCTTTTTAAAAATAAAAAGTAAATGAAATAAAAAAAAAGTTTAAAGCTTGGTATTAGGGAAACAGTAATTTTATAACAAAGTATAAGTATTATGAGTGTGGACAATGGATACCAAAGTGAATGAAACATACTGTAAAAATATGAGATTTTAGAATAATACTTTTTAAAAGACGATACCATTATTTAGGAGTTGACTATATAAAAAATTTGAGTATCGCCTTTAAAAAAGAACTTTACCATATCGACATTAAATGTCGATATGGTATTTGAGATATTATAAACTTTGTGTAATATCTGGTTTGTTAAACGCTGTGATAGGCTTGATGACACCGCTAAACTTTTCAACTTGAGCTAAAGCAGTATGAGCGATATTACTTTGTGCTAGTTTAGATGTTCCTTTATCTATAGAAAGAACATTTACATTACCATGTTGACATAAAGATTTTTCACCTGGAACTTCAGGAGAATACCAAGCACCTTCGCACATAACTAAAACATCAGTTTGTACCATGTCGGTGACATAAGCACCTCCAAGTGTTTCACCACGATCATTAAATAGACGAACTATATCACCTGATTTAATACCGCGTTTTTTAGCATCTTTAGGATTGATAAGAACTGGCTCACGTCCACTAATTTCATATACGTGACGTAATGCAGAGTTGTTTAACTGTGAATGTAGTCTGTATTTAGAATGAGGGCTTATTACATGCATTGGATATTTTTTAGTTTTCTTTTTGTTGCCTAACCATTCCATAGGTTCAATCCAACTTGGGTATCCTTTACAATCATCATACTTAAATTTTGCAATCACAGGAGAGAAAATAGTTATTTTACCTGATGGAGTACCTAGTTTAGTTTTGTATGGATTTTTTCTAAATGCTTCATAACGAGTATAGTTTTCTGTTGATTTATCATCTTCTTTAAATTGAACATAACCTTGTTCCCAGAAAGTATCAAATGAAGGCATAGCAATTCCCATCTCTTTACCTTTTGCATATGCTCCAGCATAAACATGTTTAACCCATTCAAGCTCACTCTTTTCTTCAGTGAAAACCTCTTCATAACCCCAACGTTTACAAAGTTCACGACAAATCCAAAAATCACTTTGACTCTCACCAGCAGGTTCAACTACAGGTTTTCTAGCCATAATATATTCGTTAGTAGAACCAGAGTTATCAATATCAATTCTTTCAGTTTCAATTGCAACTGGTAAAACGATATCTGACATTTTTGCTGTGCTTGTCCAGTAAGGTTCAGCTGTTATAACAGTATCAACTTTTTTCCATTGGTCTATCATGTTATTTACATCTTGGTGACGAGTAAAAGGTGATCCTGATGCGTTATACATTAAGCGAATATGTGGAAGTTTGATTTTTTTACCGTTGTTATCAATTTCTTTACCAGGATTTTGTAATGCTTCTATCGAACGAGAAGATGGAATCGTATAGTTTTCATTTTTTAACCAAGGTGCATTTGGATATTTTTTACCATATTTTTCTGGTATAGATTGACTGATACCAGCGATTCCTGGTGCTACTTTATTAGTTGCTCCACTTGAATTATAAGCAAGTGAGAATTCTATACCACCACCTGGTAGCCCAATACTTCCTATCATTGCTGAAAGAACAGTACACATCCAGTGACCTTGCTCACCATGGTCTTGTCTTTGAAGAGCACGTCCACATTGAATAAGCGTACGTTCAGCTGCAAGAGTCTCCGCAAATTTAGTTATTGTCTTTTCTTTAACACCACAAATAGCTGATGCCCATTTAGCATCTTTAACTACTCCATCAACATCACCCATAAAGTATTTTTTAAATTTGTTAAATCCTACTGTATATTTTTTAATAAATTTTGCATCATATTTTTTACTTATGTAAAGATGGTGAATCATACCTAACATCATCGCAACATCAGTACCAGCATCTTTTGCTTGTTTTAGTAGAGCATACTCATCATAACAACGATGAATTGGCACATTCCATGTAATTTGGTTAGTTCTTATTGGATCACAACCCCAAATAACAACATTTTTAGCATTTTCTCTAATAGCTTTCCATTTAGTTGGTGTGTCATAAACAGATGAACCACCCAGAACATGAGGCATAATTGTAAGACCAGCACCAGTCGAATAATCTCCTGATTCACTTACAAAACCACCAAGAATTCTCATCATACGACGTGATACTGTACGTCCCCAACCAACACGTCCAGAGCCACCCCACCAGTAACACTCTCCGTATATACTTTCAGGTCCAAACTTATCAAAAGTTGTTCTCATTTGCTTTGCAGCAAGGTCAAGTGCCGTATCCCAACTAACACGTACAAATTCTTCTTTACCACGAAGCTCATTATTTGATGCACCCATAGCTTTTAAATAACTTTTACGAACCATTGGGTATTCTACACGAGTTTCATTTTGAGACATATCACCTACAGCTTTTACCATCGGTGATGGGAAGTAGTCACCTTCAAACGGTTTGATATCTGTAATCTCTCCACTTTCAATTTCAGTATAGAACATACCAAATCTATTTGATGAAAAAGCTCTTTTTTTATCAAAATTAGTTAAAGACAAAGCTCCTTGAAATTGACCTGCTTCTAAAACTGAAGCAGCACCTAATGCTGAACTTAACTTCATAAAACTACGACGTTTCATAATAATACTCCTTTTATTTTGCATCTGCAGCATGTTGCTGAAGATACTTTATGATTAATGATTTAACTGGTTTATCTAATGGAATTTGTTCCATCATACTCTCAATTTGTTGTGGCCATTGGTTAACTGTATAGTGATGAGGATCTGGAAGATGATGACACATTGAACAGCTTTGTGCATAAGTTGTTTTTGCTTCTTTATAGAGTGGTTGAACATCATTAGTTACAAATGAAGTATCAATATTTATAGTTCCCTCAACTTCTTGCCATATTTCACCATAGTCATCTTCGTACGATTTAAGCACTTTAAATAATTTAGCTGAAATATCTTCCTTGTCTTCATCAAATTCAACGTATACTTCACCACGCTGCATATCTCTAACTATCATTTGAGGATAATTTTCAAGACGAAAACCTTTTACTTTTACACTAGATTTACTTACATTTTTAACAGGAGTTAAAACTGTTATAAAACCTATTTTTTTACCATTTTGTATTATGTCAGTATTTTTTTTAAGTACACTTGATTGCGCAAAAAGCAAATTCAAGCTACCTAATATAAGTGACGATATAACAAAAATTGAAATCTTTTTCATTTGTATTCTCCTTTTAATACACATACATTATGTTAAGATGTTGAAAGTTTATTCTAAAGGTATAATCAAAGTATAATCTTTTAGAAGCTTAGAAAATAAAATAAAATTTATGATTTTTTTATACTATTATTGTAAATAGTATATATTTGTAGTTGTTTTAAAGGATAGTGTAATGAAGAGATTGAAAAAGCCAAAGTTTATTTTTTTTATTATTGTTTTTACTATTATATTGTTTTATATAGGATTGGTGTTTTTTAACTATAATGTTAACAAATCCATGATGGAAGATTTAGCAAAATCAAATCAAATCAATATTGTAAAAGGATATAAGAAAAAAATAGATGAGTGGTTACACTCTAAAAAATTACTCATACAATCAACTGCAAACTTTTTATCTTCCTTATCTCCTACAAAAGAGACTGAAACTATATTTAAGCAATTAGACCTTGCTGTAAAATCTGGTGACTTTCGTAGTGTTTATGTCGGATATGAAGATGACACTTTTATTTCTGGAATAAGATGGATAGGCTCTAATGATTATTATGCAACTCAAAGACCTTGGTATAAATTTACTAAAGAAGCAAATAGTACTATTGTTACCTTACCATATATAGATTCAGATTTACTACAAGATGTAATATCTATTGCAACTCCTATTAGACGTGATGGAGAGTTTATTGGAGTTTTATCGAGTGATTTAATATTAGATGTCATCGCAAAAGATATTTTAACCATAAACCTTCCTGTAAATGGGTTTGCTTTTCTTTTAAATAAAAGAGGTAATATTTTAGTAAGCCCTTATGGGTTTAATCGAGAAAAATGTTTAGGGTGTGAGCCAGCAATAAAAGTTATTTTAGAGCAAAAAGGTGATAGTAAAACCCTCTCTTATGAGCATAAGCATGAACGATATTTATTAACATATGAATCACTGGAAAATACAGATTGGATTTTTGCAACAGTATTAAATGAAAAAGACATTTTTACAAAACTAAATCAAAAACTATTTGCTAATGTTTTAACTGCATTAGGATTTATTTTTATTGGAAGTATAATTTTTACTGTTTTTATGTTTATGACTAAAAAACTGTTTAGACATAAGCAACTTCTTGATTCTTTCGCTCATGGAGGATCACAAGCATTGGCAATGATAAATGCAGAAGGAAAAATAGTTTTTGTAAATAAATCTTATAAAAAGATATTTGGACTGTTTGATGTTAAAACAGATGAAGATATTTATACTATACCTCATGTTTTTAAACAAACATCCTTAGATATAACACCTATAGTACAGGATTTAGTAGATGATATATGTAACAAACATATACTTCAAAAATCAAAAAAAATCACTTGTGATGAGCCTTATGAGTTTTGGAAAATGGAAGTTACAGGCATATGGAATAATTACAAACATTTTGAAGGTGCAATAATAACACTTAGAGATGTAAGTCATGAGCACACTCTTGAAGAGCGAGAAAAAGAGCATGAACAGATTATGATTCAGCACGGTAAAATGGCTGCGTTGGGAGAGATGGTTGGTGCAATTGTACATCAATGGAGACAACCATTAGCTGCACTTCTTGTTATGATGGGAAATATGAAATATCAGGTTAATGATAAGATAATCACTCAAGAAAAGTTAATTAGTAATTTTGAAAAAGCTTCTGATATTATACGTTTTATGGAAGAGACTCTACAGTCATTTAAAGAGTTTTACAAGATAAATAACAATAAAGAGTGTTTTGATATTGCTGATACTATTCACGAGATAGTTAACATAATGGATCCTATGGCAAGAGTCAACAACATAGATTTACGTTTTAAGTATGATTTTAATGAAGATTATCGTCTTTATGCACAATCAAATCATCTTAAGCAAGTTATTGTTAATCTTATTTCTAATGCTAAGGATGCTATTATTTCTATAAGAGATAACCAAGATGTTCAAGGACATATAACAATTACTCTTACTAAAGATAAATCATATTGCTTGTTAATTGAAGATGATGGCTGTGGAATTAGTGAGGACTTTAAACAGTTTCTTTTTAAACCTTTAAAGACAACAAAAGGTGTTAATGGAACAGGAAACGGGCTTTATCTATGTCAATTGTTAATTAATACAAAACTAAAAGGTAATATAGAAGTAGTCTCATACAAAAATCCTACTAGATTTAAAATTACATTACCAAAAGGGGATACAGATGGTAGAAAAGAGTGTTCTTAAGAGGTTAGAACCAATTAAAATATTAATTGTTGAAGATGATGATCTTCTTAGAGAAGAAGTAGCAGAAGCATTAATCCCTTATTGTAAGTGTGTGTTACAAGCACAAAATGGTAAAATTGGTCTGAGTCTTTTTCATGAGAATCACCCAGACGTTATAATTACTGATATTCATTTACCTCAAATGAATGGTTTAACTATGGTTAAACATGTAAGAGAGGTTAATAGAAGTATACCTATTATTGTTCTAACTGCATTTGATACTTCTGATAATATAGGGAAATCTATAAATATGGAAGTAATCTCTTTTTTGCATAAGCCTTTTGATATAGAACAATTATACAACGCCTTGTTAATGGCATCAGGTAAATTATCTTCAGCTCAACATCTTCTTCATTTAGATAATAGCGTAACATATGATTATCGTACTAAGAATATTTATAAAGAAAATAAACTTATTCATCTTACAAAAAGCGAGAAAAAGCTTTTAGAAATACTTGTTGAAAATAAAGGATATACAGTTAGTTATGATGCGATAGAAAAATATGTTTGGTATGAAAAAGGAGCTACACCAGATACTATTCGTATGTATATAAACAAACTACGTTCAAAAATATATTATGAATTGATAGAGAATATCAAAGGGTTAGGGTATAAACTTAATCTAATATAAAAAAATTATTTATAGTTTTTTTACACTGCTAAAGTAAACTTTCTCCATAAATCAACCAAAAGGAGAAAGGAATGAAATCTCATAACCTTATTAAGGTAATAGGACTCTGTACTGTTGGAACACTGTTTACAACACTGCTAAATGCTTCACCAGCATATTCTATTAAGGCTACAAATCTTTTAGATAAAGATGGAAATATTATAGGCATGGTAACACCTGCTACTAAATTAGACACCATTGATTCATCAGGAGATTTAACCAAAGTACGTTTAAAAGGATGGAGTGCATTTGGTGCAGAATCTGTTTTTTTTCAACAAATGGGTAAACGTATAGTAGAAGCATATCTAGAAGAGTCTGTTGTATCTAATGTGAAAAAGGGAAAAGTCAAAAAAGATATTTATGAAACAGAGTGGAATGAAAGTAGTATTGTTGGGTGGGTAAGCACATCAGATATTACATCATCTAAAAAAGAAATTTGGGACAAAGCAAATAATCTTTTTAATGAAAGATGTGGAGGTTGCCATCAACCACACCCTGCTCATGAGTTTACAGCTAATCAATGGCCAAATATTGTTAAAGCTATGAAGGATAGAGCTGGTTTAACAAGTGATGATCAGTGGTTATTAACAAAGTATATGCAAAATCATGCAAAAGACATTAAATAAGGAGTCTATTATGATTGAATCAAGAAGAAAATTTTTAAAACAAAGTACGGTTGGAGCAGGAGCTCTTTTAGCTACACAAGGTTTAAATGCTGTTCCTTTTGTAAGTAATGCAATAGCTGATAATAATAAAAAATATAGTGGAACTCATTTTGGACCTTTTAGAGCAAATGTAAAAGGAGGACATTTCACTAGTGTTGAACCTTTTAAAGATGATGCATTTGTTTCTCCAATGATTCAAGCAATACCCGCTCGTACTTATGCACCAACTAGAGTAAAGTACCCATATGTTAGAGAAGGATATTTAAAAAATAGACATAAAAGTGACACTTCTAAACGTGGCAGTGAAAAGTTTGTTAGGGTTTCATGGGATGAAGCTTTAGATTTAGTTGCGGATGAGATTAAACGCGTGCAAGAAAAACATGGATATAAAAGTATCTATGCTGGAAGTTATGGTTGGTATTGTGTAGGTAGATTACATAATCCACAACGTGTTATGAATAGAATGATGAAAATTGGTGGTGGTTATGTAGGAAGAACTGGTGATTATTCTACTGCTGCATCTCAAGTTATTTTACCTCACGTTCTTGGTACAAATGAAGTTTATGAACAACAGACATCTTGGGAATTAGTTTTAAAACATGCAAAAAATGTTATTTTTTGGGGTGCTGATCCAATGATCACAAACCAAATAGCTTGGGAAATTCCTGCTCATGAAGGATATACTTACATGAAGCAGTTAAAAAAACTTGCTGAACAGAAAAAAATAAATGTTATATCTGTTGATCCTATTGCTAATGATACACAGCGTTATTTTGAAGGTCAACATATTCGTGTAAATCCAAATACAGATGTTGCGATGATGATTGGTATGGCGTATTATCTGTATACAGAAAAACTTTATGATGAAAAGTTTGTAAAAAAATATACTGTTGGCTTTAACCGTTTTGTTGATTATATGATGGGTAAAACTGACGGTGTTAAAAAAACACCACAGTGGGCAGAAAAAATTTGTGGTGTTGATGCTGATGTAATTAAAAGATTTGCTAAGAAAATTAATAAAGAAAACACTATGATTATGTCAGGATGGGCAGGTCAAAGAGCAGATCATGGAGAGCAGTTTCACTGGATGACAGTAACTCTTAGTGCAATGTTAGGTCAAATTGGTGAAGCTGGAACTGGTTTTGGATTTAGTTACCACTATGCAAATGGTGGAACACCAACTGCAAAAGCTCCAGGATTACCAGGAATTTCTACAAGTATTAATAGTAGTAAAAATGGTCCGTGGAAAAATTATAAACCATTTAATATTCCTGTAGCACGTGTTGTTGATATGTTAGAAAATCCAGGAAAAACAATTAATTTTAATGGTAAAAAAATTACATTCCCTGATACTAAGTTGGTTTATTGGGCAGGAGGAAATCCTTTCCATCATCATCAAGATCGTAATAGAATGATTAAAGCTTGGAAAAAAATTGACACTTTTATTGTAAATGAGCCTTTTTGGACATCAACTGCACGTATGGCTGATATAGTTCTTCCTACAACAACAGAGATAGAACGTGATGATATAGAAAGAATTGGAGATTATTCTGCTACTCACTTCTTAGCAATTCAAAAAGCAATTGAGCCTGTTGGTGAGTCAAAAGATGATTTTGAGATATGCCGTGAGATTTGTAAACGTTGGGGATATGAGCAAGAGTTTACTGATGGGAAAACTCAAAAAGAGTGGATTGAATCATTTTACAAAGAGGCTCTATCTCAAGCTTCAGTTAAAAATATACCTCTTCCAAGTTTTAACGACTTTTGGAAACAAGGTTTTGCAAAGTTTGAAACACCACAATCTTCAAGAGAATTTATTCGCCATAGTGATTTTAAAAAGAATCCTATGATGAATCCACTTGGTACTCCATCAGGAAAAATCGAGATTTTTTCACGTGTTATTGATGGCTTTGGTTATAAAGATTGTAAAGGACATCCAATGTGGATTGAGCCTGCAGAGTGGTTGGGAAGTAAAGAGGCTAAAGAGGCACCACTTCACTTGGTATCTCCACATCCTAAATATAGACTACATTCACAACTTAGTAATACTTGGATAAAAGATTTATATGAAGTTAAAGGGCGTGAGCCAATCTGGCTTAATCCAAAAGATGCTAAAAAACGTGGTATAAAAAATGGAGATGTTGTAAAGGTTTATAACAAACGTGGTTCAACTCTAGCAGGAGCTGTTGTTACTGAAGCTACTTCACCAAATGTTGTAAGAATGTGTGAAGGTGGTTGGTTTGATCCAATGGAACCTGGTAAAGTTGGCTCAATGTGTAAACATGGTGATGTAAATCAACTTACTATTGATAAAGGTACATCTGATTTAGCACAAGGTAATATCGCTAATACTGCTTTAGTTGAGATTGAAAAATTTACAGGTGAGTTACCTGATATAACTGTATTTAAAGAACCTAAAACAGTTTAAAACAAATTGTACCCATATTAATTATGGGTACAATCTACTTTATGAATTTAATGTAAGCCTATATCCAACACCAGAAAGATTTTCTATAAGATTATGAGGAAGTTTTTTACGTAAGTTTTTTACTAATGATCTAATTGAATATTCTGTCATAACACTCTCTTTCCAAACATGATTTTCCAGCTCACTGTAAGTAACTATTCTGCGTCTGTTTTTAAAAAGAATCTCTGAAAAAAGAATCTCTTTTTTTGTAAGTTTTATTTCTTTGTATTGATATAATAAAGTTTTTTTATTCCAGTCATAAGAGTATCCTTTAGGTAAAAAAGAGGAGGGGTGATTTTTATTTTGAATTTTAAAAAGCATTTCAAAATTTTTGGGCTTTATAAAGTCAACACCAGCAACTGAAGGCATTTCAATATCAGTAATAATAATATCTGGTGAAAAGTTTTGCATTATTGTATAAGCTTCTTTTTTATTTGAAGCTTCCTTTATCTCTGCACTTAAACTATTAAATAAGTTTGAACTATCTATAAAAAGAATTTTTATGTGGTTAAAGTTATTGTTACTCATAGTGCCCCTTTTTTTATATTATATAATAGGAAATATTTATAAAAAAAGTATAAATTTTAAAGGTATTTACTTTGTTGTTAATCTATATCCTATTCCTTGAAGGTTGTCTATAAGTTCTGGATATATTTTTTTACGTAACTTGTTTATAAACATTCTTATAGCATCTGGAGTTGCTCCATTATCCATCCAAACATATCCTTCTATCATGGAAAATGGAACAATATGTTCTTTATGCTTGATCAAAAGTTCCAATAAACGACTCTCTTTTTTAGTTAGGGCAATTATCTCATTTTTTAAAGACAATTCTTTTGTGTCTAAATTAAACATATAACCACGAGATAGATCAAACCAAGTAAACTCTTCTTTAAACGAAGATATAGATAAGGACATTGAGAGAATAAGTTGTTTTTTATCAAACGGCTTTTTTAAAACATTTTTACTTTTTATCTCTATGGCTTCAAGCATATTGTCATCTGTATCATATGCTGTTAAGAATATGATAGGTACATAAGGATCAAATTCTCGTATTTTATGGCTCATTCGTAGTCCGTTCATCTTAGCCATATGTATATCTGATATAACTAAATCAATACTGTGTAACTGAAATTGTTCTAATCCATCTATTCCATTTTTTGCTATATAGACCTTGTTTACGTAATCTTCTATTGACTCCACCATGATATCTAGTAACTCATGTTCATCTTCTACTATTAGTACATTTATATCTTTTAAGATATCTTTAGCTTTTTCATACATCGTCTTTACCTATATACATTAAAAATTTAGTGGGATTTTTTGAACTTTCAAGAGTTAACTTACCGTTCATTTTAGTCTCCGTTAATAGTTTACATAAATGTAAGCCAGTTCCTGTTCCTTGGTCACCTTTTGTTGTAAAAAATGGCTCAAAAATTTTGTTTTGATTTGTTTGAATTATACCTTTTCCGTTGTCTTCTATACTGATATAATATCCTTTTGTATCTTTGTATAGATTCAATATAACTTTAGCTTCATATAAAGGTTCACTCTTTATAAGTAAGGCCAATTCGTCTTTTGCGTTTCCAATGAGGTTAATCAAAACCTGTTTTATGTAAGAAGGATAACCTATACATGTATAATCTTCATTTTCTTTACATGTAAACTTAAACTCTATGCCATTCATATTCATTTGAGGTATACTAATTAGCATAACTTCATTAATAACATCTACTAAGTTAAAAGTAGTTTTTCCAAAATCTTCTTTATAAAAATTTCTAAAAGCCCTTATAGTTTCATTCATATGAGTGATAGTACCACGTGATCTATCAAGATAGTTTAATGCTTTTGGAAACTTTTTTTCTTCTATCATATCTTCAGTATTGCTTACAAGCATTAAAAGTGTACTTAATGGTTGTCTCCACTGATGAGAAATAGCACTTATCATCTCTCCTAAAGCTGCCATTTTACTGTTTTGAATTAATATTTGTTCATGCTCTTGATCTTTTTTTTCTAAGGATTTCTCATGTGAGATATTATTAACTGTAACCATCGCTCCTTCAAATTCTTCTTTATACTTTTTAAGTAAAGGTGTAATTTGTACTCTATAATACTCTTTGTCAATCATACAGGTATATGAGATGATTTTTTTTGGATTTTTTATAATGGTTTTTAAGCATGATTTTTCTTTACAGTTTGCATTTTCAATTCTAAGGTGAGGGAATATGCTATCTATGGACTTTCCGTAAATACTTTTACTTTTTAACTTAAAAATCTTTTCAAAAGATTTGTTTACAAATAAAACAATTCCATGTTTATTGGTAAGTAATACTGCCCAAGTAGGACTTTTGGAAAACAGACCAAATAGTATATGTTGTTCATGAAGCTTTTTTTGACTGATTGATATAAAAAACATACCACCAACACCTAAAAGAGCCAAAATAAACGTGGCAAAAAGATTCATAAAGAGTTGATGATTTAGTTTTTTGTATATTGCTTTTTCATTTAAAACTGAGACAAATAGCCAATCACTGTTTTCTAAGGTCTCATAAGTAAAAATATAGTTTTTCTCATCAATCGTCAATCTTTTTTCTCCAATTTTTTCAGACCCAACTTTTTTGAGAAATCTTTTTATTTTAGGCTCATTAAGATTCATTTTTATATTATTTGGTTGCTGCACTACATAGCCGTCATTTGTCATTAAGAAAGCAAATCCTTCTTTTAGCGGAAATAATGAAGCTAATTGATTTTGAACAGATTCTAATTCTAAATCTCCAACCATAACAGCAAGAAGTTTACCATCTTTATATATAGGGTACACAACACTAAAATAGATAATGCCGTTAAAACCAGCAGACCCTACATATGGCTTTGTTATAGAGATTTTTTTATTTTTAACAGCTTCTTTATACCAAGGACGCTCAGTTGCTATATAGTCTTCAGTATAGGTCCACCATTTTAAACCAGAAATTGTAAAGTTATCAGGATATGATATATAAACACTTTTAAACCCACCTCCTGAAGAGATAGCAGTTGTTAGCGTCTCTTTAATAGTGTCAAAATCACTATCTCTATCTTTAAGTATTACATTGTTTCCTATAGATTTAATGATATTTTTAAGAGCAAGAAGCCTTTCATCAAATTTTTCTTTATACGCATGAACTAATTTTAATTGATTACCTTTTGTATTTTCAAGTAAGTAGGCTTTATTTTCAGAATAGGTGGAAAATATAACAAAAAGATAAATTAAAAAAAATATAATGCAGACAAATATAAACGTTATATTTCGTTTTGTCATAAAATTCCTTTGTTTATAGAAACACTTGCATATTTTACTATTAAAGTATAAAAAAAGTATAATTTTTTATTTAATTTTTCCATTGGACAAATAATATACCCAATCATACCTGTTTTGTTGTTTTGCTTTTTTGATGGCATTTTGAACATCATAATCAACTCTATGAAAAGAGATATTCCATTTTTTAGCTGATGTTTTTTCTAATGTCACATAAGATGCCTTATATGTATAATTTTGCATAGAATGAGTTATTGGTTCATCATCTTCATAAGCTTGAAGCCCAACACTTCCAGGGTTAATAACTATTTGACCAGTTGAAAGTTCTAAACATCTTGGTATATGAGTATGTCCACAAAGAATTATTGGTGAAATGATTTTATCCAATAACTCTATTATCTTTTTATCAGAATTTATTTTTGGTTTAGAAGTATTAATATCTTCTAAAAGATAAACCATATCATCATTTACACTACCGTGACAGGCATAAATATCTGAGTTTACATGTAAATCAAAAGGTAAACTTTTCATCCAGGCTAAAGGTTCTTCTCCTAATTCATTGAGTATAAATTTCATTGTAGGGTTTGATTCTATCTCGTTAGATGTAGCTTCATAAATTTGTCTGTCTTGATTACCTGAGATAGTTATGAAGTTTTGCTCCATTAAATACTCATAAGTCTCTTTTGGAGCAATAGGACCGTATAATATATCACCAAGATTTATAAAAGTATCTACTCCTTTTAAACGAGCATCTTTAACCACTGCTTTAAGAGCATATATATTGCTGTGTATATCTGATAAAATTGCAAATTTTTTCAAGCTTTATACTTTATAAGTTTTTTCCAAACTTTATTTGGCTTAAACTCTTTTGGTGCTATTAATTTTGAGTTTTTTTGTTTTAAAACAATTTTGTTGAAAAGATACATAAAAACAGAAACTCTGTAGTTCTTAATACAGTGAATAAATATTTTTTTATTTTGTTTTTTTAAAGACTTGAGTACTTCAAAAAACATTTTTAATCTTTCTTCTTCAGGTTGTTTCCAACTAATAGGTATATGAATATACATCATACCGTTTTTAGAAACTATTTTATCTTCATTTTTTAATGCACCTTTGTTATGCATAGCAAGATTTATAACTATATCAAAACCATTTTTTGCTATTAGTTCAAACTCTTCTTTTGTTGGTTGTCCTGAAGTCGAGATGTTTTTACTTACTTTTATATAATTGTTAATTGATTTAATAATTTACTCTTTCATCTCTAAACCCAAACTAGGAGCCATATCTCTCATAGCAAGGATTACTTCACTCATAAGTTCGCTTAGCTCAATGCCTAGCATATCTGCACCTTTTTGTATGGTTTCTCTGCTTGCTCCTGCTGCGAATGATTTTGTTTTGAATTTTTTCTTTACAGATTTTACTTCTAAATCCATTACTGATTTTGAAGGGCGTACAAGAGCACAAGCCGTTATAAGACCTGTAAGTTCATCTACAGCGTAAAGAGTTTTCTCCATAGTACTTATTGGCTCCACATCGGTACAAATTCCATAAC
>CBDLTN010000041.1:0-16638 GCA_965306065.1 uncultured Sulfurospirillum sp.
CGCGTTATTTATTTACCAATCCCCCTATAACTTTTTACAATCATATCTCTTTTTTTAATTATATATATAGTGCAACAAATAATTCATTCATGACGTTAACAACTTTTTTTGTTTATTATATCTCTATAGGGTTAATTTTATATACTAATAATTACTCTAAGTTTTGATCCAATTGTTGTTGCTTTTTCTTGCAATTAATTTTTACCTTTTACTATTATAAAAGTTATTAATTATAGTAATATGTTACTAAAATCTAAACTATTTTGACTTATATTAAATATAACAAAATATAAATTTTACCTAAATTCTCAAAATTAGCCAAAAAAGTAAAAAAAAATTAAACAATTTCCTTAAATTTAAATTCTATTTTATATTTATTTAGATACCATTTACTAAATAGATTGAAGGAGTTTCAATGAAAAAGATATTAGGTATTCTAATAACTAGCTTTTTACTAGTAGGCGTAATGAGTAGTTCAGCATTAGCTGACGCTGCGAAAGGACAGAAGTATTATCTAAAATTCTTGAAAAAGAAGACAGGTCTTAATGGTGCAAAATTTGCAACACAACATACACAAGATGAGTGGAAAGCTCTTTTTGCAAACGATAGTGAAAAGTTTATCGAAAAATACTCAAAACAGTATCCAAAATTAGATAAGTTTTTTAATGGTGCAAAATTTAAAACAAAATATAGTAAACATATTGCAGATTTTTGTATAGAATATGCAAGTGATAGTGGTAACGTTCCGTCTTGTTAATCTAAAGGTTGATTAATTAATTAGTCGTGTAGGAGTGCGACTTTAAAAAAGACTTTAAATATTTTAAGGAAAGAATATGAAACAATTTATCGCTCCAATGTTGATTGGCGCAACATTGGCAACAGCTGCAGTAGCAGCAGATGATTCTCTTAGAGCTGAAATTGCAGCTTTAAAAGCACAAATGGCAGAGCTTAAAGAAGCTCAATCAAAAGTGAACTATGACGCACTTAGAAAGCAACTCTCAGAGGTAAAAGCTCATAGTGCTGGAGATAATGTAAAGTTTTCAATAGATTTTAGAACAGCATATGATATTATAGATACACATACTAAAGCAGGTATGATACCAACAGGTACTATAAATATGGCTGCACCAGGTATGGGAATGTTTACTCCTGTAGGTGGAGAAGCAAGAGATCAAGATAATGCTGTTTGGACAAATAAATTAATCCTTAATATGGCTGCTCAACCTGTTGATAGTTTAGTTTTTAAAGGTGCTTTAGGTTTTTATAAAGCATATGGCCAAAATAATATGACATCAGGTAGTATGTTCCAAGATTTTGATTGGTATACAAATCAAAAACCAAACGATTCAGCAATAAAACTTAGAGAAGCTTATTTCTTATATTTTGGAGATATTGCTGAAATACCTTTTACCGCTAGTTTTGGTCGTCGTCCTTCAACTGATGGATTTATGACTAATTTAAGAGCTGATAATGCTAGTCCTGCATCTCCTGTTGGGCATAATATAAATATGGAATTTGATGGAGCTAGTTTTAAATTTGATTTTGAAAAACTTACTGGACTTTCAGGTTTTTATGCAAAGATTTGTTTAGGAAGAGGTTTTTCTGATTCTACAGGAAGTTATTCTCAATCTGCTTATGGTGGATTTAATGCGCCATATATTGATGGTCAATCAAATCCTAATATGGATTTAGCTGGCTTATTAATTCAAGCTTATGATGATGGACAGTATAAAGTAATGGCAAATATATTTCAAGGTTGGAATATGATGGGTGTTGCTGGTAATACAATTGATATGACAGTAGCTGCTGATGGAACTGGAACATATTCAATGGTACCTAAAGATGGGTTTGTAGATGTTGGTGACTTAAGTGGTGCTTCTCTTTCATTACAAGTTAATGGTATTGGTGATGAAATCAATGATTTCTTAGATGATACAGTTTTCTTTGCATCAGTAGCAATGAGTAAAACTGATCCTACAAATGCTGCAACAAATACTTTAAATATGGATGCTGCTTCAGCAGGAAATATGATGAATTCTATTGCAACAGGTCTTAATGGTGGTGTTCCTATAACATATGCAGCAGCTGGACCAGCTATTCAAGCTCAGGTTGATGGTGCAATGGGAGAAATTCAAGAGAATTTTGCTGGTAAAGGTATGCTAGGTAGTCAAGATAAAGAAACAGGATACTCTTACTATGTAGGTGTTAATATGCCAGGTTTCTTTGAAAATGATAGAATTGGTATAGAGTACAATCATGGTAGTGAATACTGGAGAAGTTTTACTTATGGTGAAGATACTTTAGCTGGATCTAAACTTGCAACTCGTGGTAATGCTTATGAAGTTTACTATAACTTACCACTTGTAAATAAAAACTTAACTGCACAAATCAGATATACTTACATGGATTATGATTATGCAGGTAGTGATATGTTCTTTGGACAGACAGGTAATCCTGCTGGAATGATGGGTGTTATGCCTTATGTGGATAAAGCTCAAAATATCCATTTATCAATGAGATATAGATACTAATATCTGTACAAATTAATTAGAAGAGGATTTAATCCTCTTCTAATACCTTTTTGACAATTTTTTTATAATATTCTTTTACACTTTCATCACCTAAAGCAATAGGTATTTTTCCTTTATCTGACATCTGCATAATATTCATCTCTAGTGGAATTTGACCAAGTAGATTGAGTGCATATTTTTCACATATCTTTTTGCCTCCGTCTTTGCCAAATATATCATATCTTTTGTTAGTATCTGGAGCTATAAAGTAACTCATGTTTTCTATTAGACCAAGTATCTTTACATGTATATCTCTAAACATCATGACAGAACGGCTTACATCATCACAAGCTAAGGTTTGTGGAGTAGTAACAAGAATTGCTCCAAAGAGAGGTAATTCTTCTGCCATACTTAACTGTACGTCACCAGTTCCTGGAGGCATATCAATAACCAAAAAGTCTAATTCACCCCAATCTACATCTTCTAAAAATTGTATTAGTGCTGAGATGGCTACTGAGCTTCTCCAGACTAGTGGAGTGTCTTTAGCTGGTGTAGTAAGTCCTACACTCATGATTTTTACGCCAAAGTTTTCATGTGGGATTATTTTATTTTTATGATTCCATTGTAATTTTTCGTTTTCAATACCAAAAAGACGAGGTATGCTTGGACCATATACATCCGCATCAAGTAGACCAACTTTATATCCTTTTTGTGCTAGTGCTACTGAAAAGTTCGCACTAACTGTACTTTTCCCAACACCTCCTTTACCACTGCTAATTGCTATTACTTTTTTAGCATAAGGAGCTCTGTTATTTGGAAATTTTGATGAACCATATTCTAAACTTTTCTTAGTCTCTTTTAGCTTTTTTTCGACTTCTATATCTCTAAAATCATTTTTTAATAGTTTTGGTATGGCACGAGCTATAAAACTAAATGCTTTTTTATTGTCCGTATCAATTTTTACATGTAGAGATTTTTCTTTTACATGTAAAGAGTCAATAAGCTTTAGTTCTACTATGTTTTTATCTAATTCAGGGTATATAATAGTCTCTAGTTTTTTTAAAACTTGTTGTTTATCCATAATGTTGTACCAACTTTTTCATTGAGTTCAACTTTCTCATCCAGTCTGCGATAATAACCGAGCTTTTTGGATAGTTTTGACTTAATGCTTTGTATTTTTGTTCTTTTTGGTTTAAAAGGTATGTAAGCTCTTCAATAAGTGAGTATTGCTTATTTGTTTTTCTTACATGTATAAAAAGTTTTTGTAGTATTAGTGAGCGGCTTTTATATGGTAGTTTGATTTCTAGCTTTTCACCAAGTTTCACTATATCATATGAGCTTAGATAGTTTCCACTTATCATCGTAGATAGTAGAGATTTTTCTATAATTGAATTATGCATATTCTAACCTCTTTTTCACACACAATTTAACATCATTTGAGGAGTCTTTTGCTAATTTTATTAGAGTATCTTTTGGAGTTGCTGGATTTTTAGCAACTCTTAATCTTACCATTTTGTCTTTATCGTCAGCTAAGACATTTAGATATTTAGGAGGAAGAGAGATATTACCTGAAAGTCCATCTCTAACTATCTTTTCATCACTAAATAGTTTTATTAAAATTTCTCTTGGTGTATTTGGATTAGTCGCAACTAATGCTCTAACTAGATTTATCTTATCATTAGAAAGTTTTATAAGGATATCGACTGGTGTTGAAGGGTTTTTAGCAACTCCCCAACGCACCGACATATCTTCTGAATTTGATTGAATTATAAGTTCTTCTTTTTTCATCTTACTACTTTATTATATGTTTTTTTTATATTAACAAAATAAATATATAATTTTGAATAATTATAAAATTTTATATAAAGCTAAGTAATAAAAGTATAAATAAGTAACAAAATAGTAACTTTTTTTCTACTTATAATTTTTCTTTGATTGGTTTAAGTCAAGAGGTAATAGAATATTCTAAGATATCTAAAAGAGGAGAAAAAATGATTAAATCATATAAACTTTTACTCGCTTTATCTTTGAGTGTAAGTGTTTGTTTTGCAGGAGACATATTGATATCCGCAAAAGAGGCAGTTAAACTTATAGGTAAGCCAAATGTAATGTTTGTTTCTGGAGATAGCGAAGATATATTTAAAACAGGACATATTAAAGGTTCTGTTGAGATGTATGCTCATCATTTACACCACTCTACTCAGACGGGATACATGCATTGTGCACCACTTTTTATGTGTCCATCGGAGGCTACGGAGTATATAAGCCAAAAGGGTATAAGCAACGATACTTTGGTTATTGCATATGATAATTTCAGAGGTCCAAATGCAACAGGAGTTTATGCTTTTTTTAAAAGTTGGGGACACAAAAATGTAAAAATCTTAAATGGTGGAAGAGCAGCCATTATGGCAATAGATCCTGAGCAAAAGATATATGACAAGTTAAAAGTAAAAAAGAAATCTTTGCAAAAAGCAAAAGCTTCTAAAGAAGATATAGATGAAATAAAACTTCAGATGAAAAAACAAGCAAAAAAACTTTTAGTGATAAAAGGAGAAGAGGCTGTAAAAAAACATGGAACATACCATATAGATACAAAAAAAATAGATTACAATTATATAGCAGGTAAAGATGAAGTTTTAAAGGCTGCACAAGATATATTGAAAAATGGAAATAACTCAGAATATATTATTATAGATTCAAGAGGTTTTACTGAAATAATGGGTGAAAGAAAGTTAGACAATGTAGCTCGTGGTGGACATATACCAGGGGCAAAATTTATAGAGTGGAAAAACATAACTGACTTTGAAAAGCAGCTTTCTTTTAGCGAACTTGGAAAATTGCAAAAAGTATTTGATAAATACGGCATAACAAAAGATAAAAAGATATATGCTTATTGTCATGTTGGAGCAGGAAGAAGTACTCATATCATCACAGCTTTAGAGCTTTTAGGGTATCCTAGTGCAAAAGTTTATACGGGTAGCTGGGATGAGTGGGGCAATGATATGAATTTACCAATTAGGAGATAGGGATGCAAAATAAACGAAGAGATTTTTTAAAGCTTTCGGGAGTTGCAGCTACAATGGTAGCTTCAGAAGGCTATCTGTTTGCAAAAACTGGTGTAACCAGTATAGAAAATAGCAAAGAAAACTATCCAAATACAACATATACAGAAAATATGTATAGAAATGAGTTTAGCTTTTCCTATGGTAAAAAAAATGAGCATGGTTATGCATATCATTGTGTAAACTGCCAAGGTAACTGTGCATGGGAAGTTTGGTCGAACAATGGTGTAGTAACTAGAGAAAATCAATCCGCAAAGTATCCTTCAATAAATGCAAAAATACCGGATTTTAATCCAAGAGGATGTAATAAAGGTGTACAACACTCTCAAATAATGTATGAAAAAGATAGAATTTTGCACCCAATGAGAAGAGTAGGTGAGCGAGGAGCTGGAGAGTGGCAACGTATTAGTTGGGATGAAGCGGCTAATGAAGTTGCACAAAATATTTGGGATGTTATGACCGATGAAGATAAAGGTCCAAGTAAACTTATGGTTCATGCAGGAACTGGACTTCTTACAGAGGGTCGTCGTGGGGCACCTTTGAGGTTTTCTACTCAACTTGGGGCTGTTAGAATTTATCCTGCTTCATATCTTGGAGATATGTTTAGTGGCGCAGCTATAGCTTATGGAGAGGGGAATTTAGGCTGTACATATGATTTTATGTATACAGTGAATACAGCTGTTTTTTGGGGTGGAAACCCTAGTGTTTCACGTATACCTGATGCCCATTTTGTTTGGGAGGGAAAGTATAATGGTGCAAAAGTTATAGTTATTACTCCTGAGTTTAATGCAAGTGCAAGAGCGGCTGACCTTTGGATACCTTTAAAAGCTGGAAGTGACAATATATTGGCCATGAGTGTAATACATGAAATACTTAATTCAAAGATGTTCAAACCAGGATTTATGAAAAGTTATACTGACCTTCCATTTTTAGTAAATAAAGAGACTAAAAAGATGATTAGAAGAAGTGACTTTGAACATGCCGATAAAGAAGAAGATCATCATAAATATGAGGAACAATTTTACTGTTGGAATTTAAAAGAAAATAAACCAGCTCTTATGCCAGGAAGTGAGGGGAGTGATATTAAAACACTTCGTTTAAGTGATTTTGGAATAGAACCAGCACTTGAAGGTGAATGGGAGATAGAAGTAGATGGTAATAAAGTTACAGTTACTACTGCTTTTGAACTTTTTAAAGAGTCTGCTGCTAAGTTTAGTCCTGAATCTACTCAAAAAGAGACAGGAGTTCATCCTGATACAGTTCGTCAATTAGCTCGTGATATAGCACTTCCAAAAGTAGTAGAAATCACAACTGGGTTTAGTTTGAACAAATATTTTAACGGTATGATGAGTATATGGAATATTTCATCAATCTGTGGTATTACAGGGCGTATG
Organism: uncultured Sulfurospirillum sp.; assembly: GCA_965306065.1. Lineage (GTDB taxonomy): Bacteria > Campylobacterota > Campylobacteria > Campylobacterales > Sulfurospirillaceae > Sulfurospirillum_A. Next base: position 6,967 of record CBDLTN010000041.1, read on the forward strand.
GGACCTTATGGTGGGTTAAATACTGAAAATGAATTTCAACTTAGTGGAATGGAACAACTAAGTGGATTTGCTGGTAAATATAGCCCTCGTTTTGGTTCGGGTTTTGTAGGAGAGTTTATCTTTGGTGATGGTATGAACACTTTTGATAAGTACTTTAAAGATGAAGATGTAAAACGTGCACAAAATGGTATGAGCAAAGATGAGTATATGGAAGTTGTAAATGCTTTGCTTGATGAGGGAAAAGATGGCAAGAAGAAAGGGGTAAAACCTCATTGGTCTCCTGAAGTAGCTTTAATCGTTGCGGATTCTAAGTTTAGAAGAAACAAGGGTACTGATTATCGTGAAGCATTTTTAAGAAAGATGAAGTACTTCGCTTATGTTGATACTCGTATGAGTGAAACTGCAATTTATGCAGATATACTTCTTCCTGCAAAAAGCCACTATGAAGTTTGGGATTTAAGAAGCTCTCCTGGTTATCATAGATTTACAAATCTAGCTCAACCAGCAGCAAATCTAAAAAGAGTAGGTGAAGCAATGGATGAGTGGAGTATGTTTAGCCTTTTTGCTAAAAAACTTCAAGAGATAGCAAACAGACCAGAAAATATAGAGTTTGCAAAAGTACCAGATGATAAGGCCTATGCACGAGATGGTTTTCATGATTTAGCTAACTTTTATAAAGAGTATACAAATACAGATGAGGATAGTGAAGCTGAAATGGAACCTTATTTGGGAACTGATAAGCAAGCTGTTGTTGCTGCTCTTGAAAATGTGGAGCAGTATGAGCCTTGGACGTTAGAGAAGATGTATAAAAGTGGAGGATTTTTGCAACTAAATGAAAAAGCAGCAAAAACTTCACCACTTTATGCTGATCGTCCTTTTAACTCAAATGAAGATCATATGTATAAGTTTATGCCATTTGAGACGATGAGTGGACGTCAGACTTTTTATGTTGACCATGAACTTTATATAAAAATGGGAGCAATGACAAACACAGGTATGCAAGGGATACGTCCAGATACTGCTTCTCACCCTTTTGTAATGATGACACCACATGCAAGATGGTCAATTCATTCAAACTATAAAGCCAGCAGGACTCTTCAGCGTCTTCAGCGTGGTAAACCATATATTCAGGTAAACCGAAAAGTGGCTGCTATGAAAGGCATCAGTGATGGAGATGAGGTAAGAGTATTTAATCAACTTGGTGAGTTTTTTGCTATGGCTAAGGTTAGTTCATCTTGTCCTCCTGATGGACTTGTTATGGAACATGGTTGGGAGCCTTACATGTACAGAGATAAAAAAGGTCATAATGAAGTAGTACCAACTGGTTTGAATCTTTTAGAGATGGCTGATGGTTGGGGACATTTAAAGTTTGGTGGTTTGTGGGATGGTAACCAGTATGCTTACGATGGAGCTGTTAACTTTGAGAAAGCAGTAGCAAGGGAGAGTGTGTAATGAGTAGTAGACAATTAGCGATGGTTATGGACTTAAATAAGTGTATTGGCTGTCAAACGTGTACAGTTGCTTGTAAAACTCAATGGACAAATAGAAATGGCAGAGAGTACATGTACTGGAACAATGTTGAAACATATCCAGGAGAGGGATATCCTAAAAAATGGCAAGAATCAGGTGGTGGATTTGATGCAGCAGGTGATTTACAACCTGGAAGTATTCCTAGCATAGAGAGCGATTATGGGGTGCCTTGGGATTATAATCATGAAGAGTTAGCCAGTGGAGAAGAATTCAAGCCAAATATTGAGCCAACTTGGGGGCCAAATTGGGATGAGGATGAAGGTGAAGGAAACTTTCCAGAAGATAATTACTTTTTTTATATACCACGTATCTGTAACCACTGTAGCGAGCCAGGATGTCTTAGTGCATGTCCTAGAGATGCCGTTTTTAAAAGAGATCAAGATGGCGTAGTTTTAGTGGACTTAGATAGATGTCAAGGGTATCGTTACTGTATAGCAGGGTGTCCTTACAAAAAAATCTATTTTAATCCTAAAATTAGTAAAAGCGAAAAATGTATTTTGTGTTTTCCTAGAATAGAACAGGGCTTACCCCCAGCATGTGCACAACAGTGTGTTGGACGTATTCGTTTTGTAGGTTTCTTAGATGATAAAGAGAGCCAAGTACATAAACTTGTTCATAAGTATAAAGTAGCACTTCCTTTAAGAAGTGATTATGGCACACAGCCAAATGTATATTATGTACCTCCTACAGAAGCTCCTCCAAAATTTGATGCAAATGGTAAGATAATAGAAGGAAGTACAAGAGTTCCTATTGCGGAATTGGAAAAACTTTTTGGACCAGAAGTTAATGGTGCAATCAAAACTGTTAAGAGAGAGATGAAAAAGCGTAAAGATAGTGGTGAAAGTGAACTTATGGATTTGCTTATAGCCTATAATCATGAAGATATGTTTAGATTAGATAGTGGTTACTATCAAAACTACGCAAAAATACATAAGCTTGCACCTGTTAAATTGGTAGATGATAGATATAGTGCAGGGAAGAATACCAATACAATGAAGTTTTTCAATCCTTTACAAGGAGCACACTAATGAAAAAGTTAATCAAAACAGTAGTTACTTTGGGAGTTTTGAGTAGTTCGCTTGTAGCAAGTAATAGTATAAAAGCTATGAAGGTACCTGGTAATGTATCTAATATAAGTCCTACATCAAAAGCATGGTTGAGTTCTAGTTATCAAGATGTTATTCTTTATCCACAAACTACAATAAAGATGAATGATAGAGATGCAAATGAGCTTAATGCTAATAACAGAGCAAAAAAAGCAAAAGTAAAAGCTATTTATGATGGCAAGAATATATCTTTTCTTATAAAATGGAAAGATGATAGCCATAGTATACAAGAGGGATACAGCTCTACAACTTATGCAGATGGATTTGCAATGCAATTTCCAACAAATACTACAAGTGTTACTAAGTTGCCTTATATAGGAATGGGAAGCAAAGGAAGAGCCGTTGTGGTACATCTTCAAAAAGCTGTTGGACTTATTTATGAGCCAGATGGAAATAAAGATGTGTATTATCAAGTCAATGAAAACAATCAAAATGTTTTTGGAGAAGATTTACAAAAGTACACAGATGAGGTTATTAAAAAAGCCACAAATGACTATCAAAGGGTTTTTATCTCTGAAGGGTTTCGCACAATGACGCAAATAAAAGATGGAAGCGAAACTGGCAATATGCAGATGATTTATAAAAATGGTTACTGGAGAGGCACACTTTCTCGTCCTCTTAAATCAACTTATTTAGATATTGATCAAGGTGCATTTCCAATTGCTTTTGCTACTTGGGATGGTGATAAAAAAAATAGAGATGGATTAAAACTGCTTAGTTCTTGGATTGGTGTAAAATTAGTTGCGAAGAGTGGAGGAGATAAACTTATAAGTGTTTTAGAAACACAAAGTAAGGGTAATGTTAGTAATGGAGAAAAAGTAGCACTTGAAAACTGTGCCGCGTGTCATAAATATGGCAAAACAAATATGGCACCTGACTTCATGGCGCCAGACCTTTCAAATATAGGAGGGTATTCAACTAAGGAATATTTGATGGAGTCAATTGTAAAGCCAAGTGCAGTAGTAGTTGCAGGATACAACAGGAACGCGCATAAAAATTTCTCTTGGTATGAAGTAGATGAAAAAGGGAATAGAACTTCAACAATGCCTTCTTATGATTGGTTAGATAAAAAAAGTAGAGATGATTTAGTCGCATTTTTTAAGAGCTTAAAAGCGGAGGTTGAGTGATGAAAAAACTAATATTAACCTTAGTGGTTATTTTATTTACTTCAAATTTGAGTGCCAAAGATAGCAAAAAAGGTTTTTTAACATCAAAATGGTGTGCAAATAATGGTCTTTTTACAGATTGTCGTTTAGAGAGTAGTGTTTGTGGAGAGGGAGACTGTTTTAAGACTTGGGATTTTGGTGATGAAAAAATAGATGAATTAGTACTTTATGTTCATGACGAAGGAAAGTATTACAATGTAGAGCTTGCAGGACTTCAAAGATATAAGTTAGATGTTGCACTTAATAGAAACGAAGTAGAACTTATAGGAGAGCTTGATGGTGATATTATAAGAGCTGAGCATTTTAAAGCTCCACCACCACCTAAAAAAAGTTTTTTTAAGGGATGTTTATAAGTGCAAGAGAAACAACGTCTTTATATATATGCTTTTATATCAACAATATTTACAGATGTTATGAATGAAAAGCTTATAGACGAGCTAAGAGAAAACAAAGAGCTTTTAAATATGATATCTAATGAGGCTCTTGATTGGTTTGAGAAAACATCGAATGATGAATTAAAAGAGCTATTAAACATAGATTTTAACTCTTTGTTTTTGATGAACTCTGTTCCAGTAGAATCTTTTGTTATGGATGATAAAGATGAGGTACAAGTAGGACTTCAAAATCCTGTAATGCAGTTTTATTTTTCTAATGGATATGAGCTTAATTTAACCTCCTCAAAAGTAAATTCACCAGACCATATAGCAATAGAGTGTGCATTTATGCAAAATCTAGTGCAAAAAAATGAAAAAAAGGTACAGATTAAGTTTTTAGAAAATCACCTTTTAAAGTGGGCTCCAATTTATTTTTTGGGTTTAAAAGATATGGCGAAAACACCTTTTTATAAAGATTTATGTGATTTTATTGCGGAATTTTTAATAGCTGATTACGACTATTTGATGAGTATAAATTTTGAGAGTTAACGACGAGTATGTAGATCGTTCCGGACTTTTTGCATATGATAGATTAAGTTGTTTAAGAAATGAGTATGCATTTAATGAGTGCAGCAAATGTATAGAAATATGTCCTAAAGATGCATTTGTATTTGTTCGAAAAAAGTTAAGACTAGATAGTGATAAATGCAATAGTTGTGCAGCATGTATAGGCTCTTGTCCATCAGACTCTCTTTTTTTAGCTGATGAGACTCTTTCTTTAAAAAAAATGCAAAATGAAGATAATCCAATACTGACGTGTCAAAATCAGAAGTCTTGCCTTGCAAAGTACAATTCATTTGATTATATATCAATGGCATTAGAGTCAAAAAAAAGCTTTACATGTAATGTATCTACATGTAAAGGGTGTGAACTAAATATAGAAGATAAAGTAGAAACTTTTATAACAAAAAATATAAAAGAGGCAAATATAGTACTTAAACAAATTTCTTCATACAACATAAATAGTTTAGAATTGGGGGCTGACCCCAAAAATGAAGTTTTGGAGTCCAGAAGAGCTTTTTTTAGGGGTTTTGGAAAAATTAAAAAAGAAAAAATTGGTTTACATGTAAAGAGTTTAGATGGTGTAAAGAAAATTTTGAAAAAGAATCTTTTAGATGTAAAAGATACTTTGATAAATGAGAAGCTGAGTTTTTCTTTTGGTAAAGTAATAGATAAAAGCTGTACAAATTGTGGTGAGTGTGTGGAGTTTTGTCCTAATAAAGCACTTAGTTATAGTAGTGATAAAAGAAAAATTCTTTTTCAAATGGCCAAGTGCATAGGATGTCATATTTGTGAAGATATCTGTAAAACTAATTCAGTAAAAAGTGAAAACATTGAGTTTGACTTAATAGATTTTGCTTATGAAAAGATGAGTATTCTAATTAGTCATGACCTTCGAATCTGCAATGTTTGTAAGTGTTCTTTTTCTTATAATGGCGGTGAGGGAATTTTTAGTAGATGTGAAAATTTTTAAAAAAAGGATTTAGATATGTTTATTTTAGGCTCAGATAAGATATAATAAAAATAATTTTTTACTTAAGGAGTTGAAATGAGTAGATTGGTTTTAATTATATTGGCTATATTCTTGCCACCAGTGGCTGTTTTTATGAAAAAAGGAATTATGCCAACTTTTTGGATAAATTTAATTTTAACGCTTATCTTTTTTATCCCTGGTCTTGTTCATGCTTTATGGGTAGTTACAAAAGATAAAAGTAGTAGTTAATAGTTTTTGTTTACTGAAAAGAATTTACCACGTCTAATTATAGCAACGCCAATTATCTTGGTGTTGCTTTTTGCATTATTAGTCATCTACTTTTTTATAAAAACACAATATAGTAATTTTCATGCAGATAGCCAGAAAATTGAGTATGAATATCTTTTACGTCAAAAAAATATACTTAAAAATGAAAACAGAAGAGTACTAGAGTATATCTCTTATCATAGAAAAGCAGAAACAAAACGAATACATAATAAATTTCGTGAGCTAGTTAGAAATGGCGAAATTATAACAAATGAAGTTGTTAGCGAATACGAAAAAAAATCTACCAATAAGCTTAAAGCTCAAGTAATAGACTGGATTCAAAGCATTCGTTATGAAACAAATGGTTATGTTTGGGTTCATGACACTTCTCATCGTTTAGTAGCACACCCTTTTAGACAAGATAGTATTGGTGCAGATGATACAAACAATACTGATGCAACAGGTGCAAAGATATTTCAACAATTTATAAATGCTGCTACAAAGAGCAATAAAGGTGACTTTGTAGATTACTATTGGTCAAAACCTGAGTTTGGAGTTCAGCGAAAAAAGATAGGTTATTTAGCTTTAGATGAAGAGTGGGGTTGGGTTGTTGGAACGGGGCTTTATACAGATGATATCGAGTCTTCACTTATGGATAAAAAAAGAGAACTAGAAGAGAAAATAGAGAAATATATTCAAATTATATTGTTAACAGCTTTTAGCATAATGATAGTTTTAGGTGTAATTAGCTTTTTGATTTCTAAAAATATAGTAAGGGTTTTTACAGAATATAGACTTAAAGTTTCAAAAAAAGAGTTAGCGTTAAAAGAGTTTAATAAGTTGTTAAAATCAAAAGTCGAAGAAGCTGTGAGTGAAGCAAAAAAGAAAGATAAAGCATTGCTGCAACAATCGAGACTGGCTCAAATGGGTGAAATGATAAGTATGATAGCACACCAGTGGAGACAGCCTTTAAGTGAGATTTCTGGTATATTTATGGAGTTAGAAACTGCTTCAAAGTTTGGTAAAGCAAATAGTGAACTAATACAAAAAGAGTCTATTGATGGTAATCGTTTAATCTCTTATATGTCAAAAACAATAGATGATTTTAGAGATTTTTTTAAACCTGCAAAAACAAAAGAGCTATTTAGTGTTAAAAGAGCTTGTGAAGAGGCTATTACATTAAGTGAAGCTAGTTTGAAAAGCAGAGATATAAATCTTAGTTTACATGTAAAGGGCGATGTACATGTAGAAGGATATGCTAGTGAGTTTGCACAAGTAGTTTTAAATTTAATTTTAAATGCTAAAGATGCTTTAAAAAGCAGAAACATAACTGAACCACAAATAACAATAGTCATTACAAAAGATGAAGAGAGTACTGTGATAAAAGTTAGTGATAATGCAAAAGGTATTGATCCAGAAGTTCTTTTAAAGGTTTTTGAACCATATTTTAGTACTAAAAAGAAGAGTGGAACAGGACTAGGACTCTATATGTCTAAGATGATTATAGAGGATAATATGGGTGGAAAGTTATCTGTGGAGAATGGAAAAAAAGGGGCGGTATTTTGTATCAAGATTTAACAATTCTTTGTGTTGAAGATGAGGATGGAGTAAAAAGACATATTGTAAATACTTTAAAGTATTATTTTAAAAAAGTGTTTGAGGCATCAAATGGGCAAGAAGGATTAGAACTTTATAAACAAAATCAACCAGATATAATTATCTGTGATATTCAAATGCCTGTTCTTGATGGCATAGAGATGATAAAGTCTATTAGAGAAACAGACGTAATAACTCCAATAATTCTTTTAACTGCTCACAATAGTGAAAAGTATTTGATGAAACTTATCAATCTTCAAATACAACATTTTATACTAAAACCAGTCAATTCAGAAAACTTATTAGAAGGTTTAGAAAAAGCTCTTCAAGGAAGATATAACGGTAAAGTAAGATTAGACGAAAATTCTTTTTTGGATATAGACAACTCTATATTAAAAATTAATGAAGAGAAGATAACACTTAGTGCAAGAGAGACAAAATTTTTGACACTTCTTTCTCAAAATAGAGTTATTCATTATAGTGAGATTGAGAGGGAGCTTTGGAGCAAAAAAGTCATGAGCTTGGATGCTTTAAAGAGTTTTGTTAGAGATTTACGGAAAAAACTTCCTTATGAAATGATAGAAAATATACCTCAAGTTGGTTACAAATCGTTACATAAATAGGCGATTTTTTCTTGCATATAGTAATCTAGGTATTTCCCTACCTTTTCCCCACTTGAGTTTACTAAAATAAAGTAAACATCAAAGGAGAAAATATGTTAAAAAAAGTAGCTTTACTTGTAGGTGTAAGTGCCTTGCTTGTTGCGGGAGATATCAAGTTGGATTTGAACGCAAAGTATGGAGCAAATAACTTTCACACAAAGGGTGCCGAAAAATTTGCTGGCTTAGTAGACAAATATACAGATGGTAGTGTAAAAATTACTGTTCATGCTGGTAGTTCTTTGGTAAAAGGAAACCCTTTAAAAGCTGTTAAAGATGGAACAGTTCCTATGACAGATATGTTTATACCTTTTACTAGTGGTGGAGGTAAGGTTTTTGGAATTTCAGCTCTACCTTTTATAGCATCTAGTTATGATGATGCATACAAATTATATCAAGTTTCAAAACCAGCTTATGATAAAGTTGCAAAAAAGTGGAATCAAAAGATGCTTTATGCCGTAACATGGCCACCAAGTGGAATTTATACGATGAAAGCACTAAATTCAAAAGCAGATTTTTCGGGTGTTAAGTCAAGAACTTATGATAAAAACTCAGCAAACTTTGTAAAAATGGCGGGAGGAAGTGCTGTAGCTTTACCATGGGGAGAAGTATACTCAGCTCTTCAAACAGGTATGGTTAATGCGGTTGTAACTTCTTCAGCTTCTGGAAAAGATGGTAAGTTTTGGGAAGTATTAAAGAACTTTACAAAAATTGGTTATGCATATCCACTTCAAGCTGTAACAATAAACCTTGATTACTGGAACTCTTTGGACAAAGATCAGCAAAGTGCAGTACTTAAAGCAGCTAAAGAGATTGAAGTAGCACAATGGGAAGCAAGCAGACAAGAAGATGCTGTTGCTCTTAAAATGTTAGCAGATAACGGATTAGTTGTAAGTGAGCCTAGTGCTGAACTTAAAAAAGAACTTGATGCTATTGGTAAAGAGCTGTTAGATGGTTATCTAAAAGGTGCAAACTCTTCAATCAAAAAGATTTTTAACGAGTATAAATAGATGCTCTCTAGCTTAAAGGCATTAAGTAAAGGGCTCTCCACAGTGGGAGCCTATATATCTTCGACTCTTTTAGTCCTTCTTGTTGTTTTGATAATGACTGAGATTATAGGACGTTCGTTTTTTGACTATTCGACAATGATTGCAGATGAATATAGTGGATACCTTTATTTAGCGGCTGTGTTTTTTGGTTTGGCGTATACTTTTGAGAAAGGTGGTCATATCAGAATTAATTTGGTAACTTCAAGACTTAGTGAAAAAGCTCAAAACAGAATAGATGTATTTGCAGGGTTAATGTCTACAATAGTTATGCTTTTTATATTGTACTATTGTTGGTTATTTATGATGGACTCATATGAGATGGAGATGCTCTCTGAAAATGTCTCTGAAACGCCTCTTTATCTTACTCAAATAGCAATGCCAGTAGGTATAG